>JANMFP010000334.1:0-3245 GCA_031378135.1 Variovorax sp.
TCGAGCTCGGTCGGGAAAGGGCCACCGCCCACGCGGGTGCAGTAGGCTTTGGTGATGCCCAAAATGTAGTGCAGCATGCCAGGGCCCACGCCCGCGCCAGCAGATGCGTTGCCTGCCACGCAATTGCTGCTCGTGACGAACGGGTACGTGCCGTGATCCACATCAAGCAATGTGCCCTGCGCACCTTCAAACAGCAAATTCACGCCTTGCACATGCGCCGCATTGAGCTCGCGGGATACGTCAGCCATCATGGGCCTCAGCAACTCGGCATGCTTCATCGCTTCATCAAAAATCGGTTGAAATTCAAGCGCGGGCGCATGCAAATACGTGGTCATCACATGGTTGTGCAAATCGAGCAATTCCTTGAGCTTTGCTGCAAAGCGCTCAGGATGCTTCAAATCTTGCACGCGCAGCGCGCGGCGAGCGATTTTGTCTTCATATGCCGGGCCAATGCCGCGCCCTGTCGTGCCGATCTTCTCCACGCCGCCTTTGGTGCGAAACGCCTCGCGCGCTTGATCCAGCGCCGCGTGAAACGGCAAGATCAGCGGGCAAGCTTCCGAGATGCGAAGGCGCGAACGCACTTCAACGCCCGCTTTCTCCAGCCCTTCAATTTCTTCAAACAATTTCGCAGCGGAGAGCACCACGCCATTGCCGATATAGCACTTCACACCCGCGCGCATGATGCCGCTGGGGATGAGGTGCAGCGCAGTTTTCACACCATTGATCACCAGCGTATGCCCCGCATTGTGGCCGCCTTGAAAGCGCACCACGCCTTGCGCTGTTTCGGTCAGCCAATCGACCAACTTGCCTTTGCCCTCATCGCCCCACTGAGAACCAACGACGACGACGTTTCTGCCTTTAACTGGATTCATGTTTACTCTTCAATTCAAATTCAAATTCAAAAATTCAAAATGCCGGACGCAGAAGACGCAAAAGTTACGCAGAAAAAATACCAAAAAGAGAAAAGAAAAGACATTCACTTTTCTGTTTTGAATTCTTGTATTTTGACTTTTTTTGCGTCTTCTGCGAAACCTTTGCGTCTTATGCGTCTTATGCGTCCAGTATTTCTCTTCTATTAGACACTCTTCACAACCCACTGCCCGGCCACTTCAGCCAGCTCGCGGTCGCAATCGAATTCTTGCACTTCTGCTTCATGCCCAGGCAGCACGCAGACCACCGTTTCGCCCGCAGCTCGCAGGCTTGCAATCGCCGCGCGCAACTCAATGCTCTCGCCCCAAGGCGCGCGAATTGCAGTGTGCAGCTTTTGCACAGGCGCAGCGGCGACTAAATCTTTGATATCGAGCGAAAAACCCACCGCTGGCCGATTACGGCCAAACACTGAGCCCACTTCGTCGTACCGCCCGCCGCGAGCTACAGCATCACTGGCATTCGGCGCGTAAACTGCAAAGCGTGCGCCGGTGTAATAGGCATAGCCTCGGGCTTCCGACAAATCAAAGCTTAGCTTGACAGAAGGCTGCGCGGCTTTGACTTGGATTGCTAACCACTTCAAATTTGATAGCATTCCACGCAGATTATTCGCCGGCTGCAAGGCTTTTTCAGCCTCAATCAATACGTTTTCATCACCATAAAGCCGCGTTAGTTGCACCAGCGCCTCGCATTGAGCTGCGGGCAAACTGGCCGTCAATTCGCGTAGCGTCGTCACATCTTTCGCGGCGAGTGCTGTGTGAATCAACCCAAGCTGCTCGCCAAACACAGGTGCGCCAGCCAGCAGGCTGCGCACGATTTGCGCATCGGCCAAATCCAGCGTCAAATCTTTCAAGCCCGCACGATGCAAGCAGTCAATGGCCAGCAGCATGATTTCCAAATCTGCTTCACGCCCCGCGTGGCCATACATTTCTGCGCCGAATTGCAGCGGCTCGCGTGTGGCATGGGGCTTGGCAGGCGTGGTGTGCAGTGTCGGGCCGCAGTAGCAAAGCCGCGCCACGCCTTGGCGGTTGAGCAAATGCGCATCAATCCGCGCCACTTGCGGCGTGGAATCTGCGCGCACACCCATCGTGCGGCCAGAAAGTTGATCTACGAGTTTGAAAGTCTGCAAATCCAGCGCTTCGCCCGTGCCCGTGAGCAGTGATTCTAGGTATTCCAAGAGCGGCGGCATCACGAGCTCATAGCCATAGCCGCGAGCCGCATCGAGCAAACTGCGGCGCAATTCTTCAATATGCCGCGCCTCAGAAGGCAGCACATCGGCAATGTGATCGGGAAGCACCCAGGCGGACATTTTTATCGTTGAATCGGGTTAAAAATGAATTCTACCCGCCTAGTTTGCCGCTTCCAGAGCTCGGAGAGCAAGTTTTAAGCGTTCAACGCACAATAAGCCACCGCTCCAGATTTCATGACACCCCCTGTGACTCCCCTTTCCTCCCTCACCCAGCTCTTTGCCCCATTGCGCACCCACGCCTTCGCCTATCCCCTTTTGGAGGCGATTCACATCATCGGTATCGCGCTGCTGCTGGGTAATCTCGTGCTGCTGGAGCTGCGCGTCTGGGGCTGGGGCAAGGCGATTCCTGCGGTTGATTTATCCCGCCTCGCGCTCAGCTTGGTCGCCATCGGTTTTAGCCTGGCCGCAGCAAGTGGCTTGCTCATGTTTGCCACGCAAGCTGGTGAACTGCTGGCCAACCGCGCCTTCACGATCAAAATGCTTTTGCTCACACTTGCCGCCTGCAACGCCGCATGGTTCCACGGCCGGCAATCGCTCGTGAAACTTGACGGCCTTGCCAAACTCCAAACTTTTGCATCAACCCTGATCTGGATCGCCGTGATCTTCTGCGGCCGCTGGATTGCTTATCTTTAACCATGTTTTGAAGCCAATGATGAACCCATTGAATCGCCGCCACACCCTACAACTCATCGCCGCAGGCGCCCTGCCCGCCAGCCTCGCAGCAAGCCAACATGCATGGGCCCACCACGGCTGGAGCAGCTTCGATCTTGATCGCCCGATTTACCTCGAAGGCAAAGCAGCGCAGGTCAAATGGCAAAACCCACATACCGAACTCAAACTAGAAATTGTCCCCGCGCTCATGCTGCCAACAGACCTCGCCAGCCGAGCCATCCCCGCGCAAACCGCCAACGTCGATGCCCCCGCCCTTCTCAAAAAAGCCACCACACCCAAGCGCACCGACAAAGTGTGGGAGATCGAACTCGCCCCCTTAACCCGCATGGAAGCATGGAAAGTCCCCGAGATCAAAAACGGTCAATCCTTGGCTCTCCTCGGCTTCACGTTCAAAGAC
>JANMFP010000349.1:0-5280 GCA_031378135.1 Variovorax sp.
CACGATCCTTTCTTTTTTATTTTCCGGAGCTTCTATGAACAAACGTTCTTCTTTGAAAACCTTGGGCCTCAGCACGTTGGCCGCCGTTAGCCTGTTTGCAGGCAATGCCTTCGCGCAAGCCAACACGCCCATCAAATTCCAGCTCGACTGGCGTTTCGAAGGCCCGGCTGCTTTGTTCTTGTCGCCGATTGCCAAAGGCTATTTCAAAGATGCGAAATTGGATGTGAGCTTGGATGCAGGCACGGGCTCTGGCGCCGCCGTTCAGCGCGTCGCCTCGGGTACTTACGACATGGGCTTTGCCGATATGGCTGCGCTCATGGAGTTTCATGCCAATAACCCCGATGCACCGAACAAACCTGTTGCTGTGATGATGGTGTACAACAACACGCCTGCCGCAGTGCTTGCGCTCAAAAAATCCGGCATCACCAAGCCCGCAGATTTGGCCGGCAAGAAGCTTGGCGCACCCGTGTTTGATGCGGGTCGCCGTGCATTCCCCATCTTCCAAAAAGCCAACAATATCAATTCGGTCAATTGGGTCACGATGGATCCGCCACTACGCGAAACCATGCTTGCACGCGGCGATGTTGATGCGATCACCGGCTTTTCCTTCACCTCACTGCTGAATTTGGAAGCACGCGGCGTGAAAGCCGAAGATGTGGTGATCCTGCCTTACCCCAACTTCGGCGTGAAGCTCTACGGCAACGCGATCATTGCCAGCCCCAAGCTGATCAAAGAAAATCCAGCGGCTGTGAAAGCCTTCTTGTTGGCTTTTACCAAAGGCGCGAAAGAAGTGATGGCCAAGCCTGAGGTGGCCATTGAATACGTGAAAGCGCGCGATGGCATCATCAACACGGCATTGGAAGAGCGCCGCCTGCGCATGGCCATTGATGCTGTGATCGCCAGTCCCGATGCCCGCGCTGAAGGTTTCGGCCAAGTCAACCCTGGCCGTCTCTCGCTGATGGCCAGCCAAGTGTCGGATGCGTTCAACACCAAGACCCGCGTGAAAGTAGATGACGCTTGGAACGGCAGCTTCCTGCCCAGCAAAGCAGAATTGAACATCTTGCCTGCGGCGAAGAAATAATCAGAGTCAAACGGCTTCGATCACCATGAGCATCTGTGAGCACGCCGCCTCCCAGATGCTCTTTTTTTGATAGCATTCCGAGCTTATTTTATGCCGGCTATACGCCAATAATTCTTATAAATAGAACTGAAATATGAAGCCAGAACAAACGCGTCCTTTCGTAGATTTCCAAAACGTCTGGCTGGCCTACAACGACGAGTTGCTGGCGCAAAACAACTTTGCTGTAGAAGATATTTCGCTGCAAGTGGGCTTGGGTGAATTCATTGCCATCGTCGGCCCTTCGGGTTGCGGCAAATCCACCTTCATGAAGCTCACGACAGGCCTAAAGATGCCCAGCAAGGGCACGATTCATGTGGACAATTCGCCAGTCACAGGTCCGCTCAAGATCTCAGGCATGGCCTTTCAAGCGCCTTCGCTTCTGCCATGGCGCACGACGATTGATAACGTGCTCTTGCCGCTTGAGATCGTTGAGCCCTATCGCAGCAATTTCAAGGCAAAAAAAGCAGAATATGAAGAGCGTGCTTCCAAGCTCTTGCAATCGGTGGGCTTGGGCGGCTACGAGAAAAAATTCCCTTGGCAACTCTCGGGCGGCATGCAGCAGCGCGCGAGTATTTGCCGCGCCCTGATTCATGAGCCGAAGATGCTGTTGCTGGATGAGCCCTTTGGCGCGCTGGATGCGTTTACACGCGAGGAGCTGTGGTGCGCATTGCGCGATTTGCATGCGGCGCAAAAATTCAACGTGATCTTGGTGACGCATGATTTGCGCGAAAGCGTGTTTTTGGCCGATACGGTCTACACCATGAGCAAGAGCCCAGGCCGCTTCATCTCCAAACGTGAGATCGATCTTCCACGCCCGCGTGATTTGGAAGTGACCTACACACCGAAATTCACCGAGATCGTGCACGAGTTGCGCAGCCAGATTGGCGCTATCCGTGGTCAAGCAGCCGTTCCAAAATAAAGAAGCCACATCATGAACAAAAATTTTGAACGCTTCGCACCGCTGATCGTCTTGGCGGTAATTTTGTTGCTCTGGGAAGCCGTTGTGCGCGGCTTTGGCATCGCGGAATTTATTTTCCCCAGCCCTTCGCAAATCGCCAAAGAGTTGGTGGAATATAAAGAACCTTTGCTCAAAGCCGCGTGGCAAACCTTCTGGGTCACGATGGTGGGCTTTGGCATTGCGATTGTGGTGGGCGTGTTGCTCGGCTTTTTGGTGGGCTCATCGCCTGCGGCCTATGCCGCGTTTTATCCGCTCATGGTGGGCTTCAATGCCGTCCCTAAGGCAGCGATTGTGCCCATTCTCGTGGTGTGGTTTGGCATTGGTGTGGGGCCGGGCATTTTGACGGCCTTCTTGATCAGCTTTTTCCCCATCACGGTGAATATCGCCACCGGTTTGGCCACTCTTGAGCCAGAGCTTGAAGACGTGCTGCGCGTGCTCGGCGCCAAGCGTTGGGATATTCTGACGAAGATCGGCCTGCCGCGTTGTATGCCCTACTTCTATGGTTCACTCAAAGTGGCCATCACGCTCGCCTTCGTCGGCACCGTGCTGGCTGAGATGACAGCCGGCGATTCTGGCATCGGCTCACTGATGCAAACTGCGGGCAGCCAGCAGCGTTTGCCGCTGGCATTTGCCGGCCTTGTGCTGATCAGTGCGATGGCGATGGCAATGTATGAGTTTTTCTCCTATATCGAGAAAAACACCACGGCTTGGGCACATCGCGGCTCGCAAAATCATTGATCTGATGCATTGATTCTCATGACGCGAGATCAAGCGATTGCCGCCTTGCGCGAAGCCAATGCTGTAGCGCGAGAGGCCGCAAGCCAAGGGCATCATCCATTTGGTGCTGTGCTGATTGCGCCTGATGGCGATACCGTATTGATGCGCCAAGGCAATATCGATACGGTCAATCACGCTGAGGCCGCGCTGATTCGCGCCGCTGCAAGCCAACACAGCGCGGAATATCTTTGGGGATGCAGCCTGGTGACGACGGTAGAGCCTTGCGCGATGTGTGCTGGCACGCAGTACTGGGCCCATATTGGCCGCGTGGTTTATGGCATGACGGAAGAGCGATTGCTCGCCTTCACAGGCAACGATGCGCAAAATCCCACTTTAAACCTGCCCTGCCGCGAAGTCTTTTCGCGCGGCCAAAAAGCCATCGAAGTGATTGGCCCTGTGCCGGAAGTCAGCCAAGAGATTGCTGCACTTCACGCCGATTTTTGGCAAGCCAGCAAATTAAAAGCAAAAAAATAGCTCATATTCCACACTTGCCGGCGTGGAATATGAGCTAGACGCTATTTAATCAATAGCGTTCGCGTATCAAGCCCAGATCACTTGGCCTTTGGTGTCGTACCATTTCTCAACCGTTGGTGCGACATTGGCTTCAATCTTGGCACGCTTGATTTTCATCGTTGGTGTGAGCTGGCCATTGTCAATCGTCCATGGCTCACGAGCCACGACGATTTTGGAGAGCTGCTCATAATCGGCCACATTCGCATTCACGCGAGCGAGCACGGCTTTCATCTCTGCCTCAAACTCAGCGCGCACCGTTGCATCGTTCATCTTCGGGCGCAGGCCTTCAGCCGGCACCACCAAGGCATACGCCGCGGGTTGCCCCACGCCAGAGACCATGGAGAGCTCGACCATCGGGCTTTCGTTGATCATGTTTTCAATCGGCGCAGGTGCAACATATTTGCCCTTGGCTGTTTTGAAGAGTTCTTTCTTGCGGCCTGTGAGCTTGAGTTGGCCGTCTGGCAAGGCTTCGCCCAGATCGCCAGTGCGGAAGAAGCCATCGGCGGTGAACACCTCGGCATCCAGCTCGGGCTGCTTGTAGTAGCCCTTCATCGTGCCCAAAGACTTGATCAAAATCTCGCCGTCTGCCTCCAAGCGGCGTTGCACACCGGGATAAGGCACACCGACATAGCCCAGCGCTTGCTGTTTTTTGTTGGTGGAGTGCGAGTATGCAAAGTCTTCCGTCATGCCGTAGCCTTCCGACAGATGCAAACCCAGATCGCGATACCACTGCAAGAGCGCAGGCGGCAGGGGCGCTGAGCCGCAGCCAGCGAGCGAGACTTCATTCAAGCCCAATTGCGTGAGCACCTTTTTGCGCACGATGTTGTTCAAAATCGGAATGCTGAGCAAGGTCTTGAGCTTTTTCTGCGGCATCTTGGCCGAGACGCCTTGCTGGAATTTCAGCCACAGGCGCGGCACGGAGATAAACACCGTGGGGCGTGCGCGCTGTAAGTCTTGCACAAAGGTATCGAGTGCTTCCGCAAAGAAAATGCGGCCACGGCCCATCACAAAGCCCGAGCATTCGATCCAAGCGCGCTCAAAGATATGCGCCAGCGGCAAATATGAAAGCGCGCGATAAGGCGCTGTTTTGCCCATCTCTGAATCGGTGAAGGCGACGATGCCTTCGCTGGCGCGCGTGGCGCCTTCAAACGTGTGCATCACGCCTTTGGGTGTGCCCGTAGAGCCCGAGGTGTACATGATGAAGCACAAATCGCCGCCGGCGCGCTCTGGCTTGCCCGCCATGGGCTGTGTTTGTGCTGTGATGTCGTCCCAAGTGCGATAGCTGTTTTTGGGCGACAAAGGCAAAGCCACGCATGGCAGGCCAGCAGGAATGCCGCCGATCTGTGTGTCAAAACTATCGAGCTTGCCCACAAACAGCAAAGAAGCCTCGCTGTGCGTGAGCACGTATTTCACCGTGTCTGCGCCCTCTGTCGGGAAGATCGCCACCGTGGTGTAGCCGGCCATCCAAATCGCCAATTCAGACATCATGAAATGCGCGGTGTTCTTTGACAAAATCGCAATCCGCGCACCCGGCTCAAAACCTTGTGCTTTCAAATAGCTGGCCATGCGACGCGCTTGATCCATCATCTGAGCCCAAGTGAAATCCACCACTTTGCCACCGCCCATAGGCTGTGTGAGATAAATCTCGTTAGCGCGCTTGCTTTCGTGCTCGTAGACGTAATCGAGAATGAGTTTGGAGGAGGCCATGGAAATCCTTGTTGTCATCAAAAAAGGACATCATATTGTCCTAAGCGCATTCACGACAACCGGGGAAACACGGGGCAGGCCTAGGTAGGGGACTCAGTCTTGATCAGTGCAAGATAGATCGATATGGCCTTGATCTCTGGCGCTGGGAATTCGCCCAAAAAAAAGCCACCCACAAATCATTGTGAATGGCTTGATTTATGGCGGA
>JANMFP010000387.1:0-7406 GCA_031378135.1 Variovorax sp.
AAAGGCAGCTCAATGCTCACGTTTTTCAAGTTGTGCTGCGTTGCGCCTTCCAAAATCAAGCGTGGTGTGTTGTCGCTCACGAGGCGTTTTAAGCCCATGCCGATTTGTTTGCGTGCGCCAAGGTAAGCGCCCGTCAAAGTATCTGCGTTGCGCAAATCATTCGGCGTACCATCAAACACGATAGAGCCGCCGCGCTCGCCTGGGCCGGGCCCCATGTCGATCACGCGATCCGCAGCCAGCATCACCGCCGGATCGTGCTCCACCACCACGAGCGTGTTGCCCGCATCGCGCAGGCGCAGCATGGCTTGCGTGATGCGATCCATATCGCGCGGATGCAGGCCAATACTGGGCTCATCGAGCACGAACAGCGTGTTGACCAGCGAAGTGCCCAAAGCGGTGGTCAAATTAATGCGCTGTACTTCACCGCCCGAGAGCGTGCGGCTTTGGCGGTCGAGCGTGAGATAGCCGATGCCTACATCGCACAGGTATTTCAAGCGCGTGCAAATTTCTTCAAGCAACATTTCCAAAGCGCGTGCATCGGCGCTCGTGGGATCGAGGCCAGAATCGGCGCGTACGGCATCAAAAAACGCGCGCAGCTTATCCAGCGGCATCAGCATCAAATCATGCAAGCTCAATCCGGGCAAAGCTTCCAATTGGGCGCGTGACCATTTCACACCTTGCGGCAGGAAGCGCTTTGACGAAGGCATCGCAGCATCTGCTTGGCGCTGCGTGCCCACGCGCCAGAGCAGCGCATCACCTTGCAAACGCGCGCCATTGCAGGTACCGCAAGTTGTGTAGCTGCGGTATTTCGAGAGCAAGACGCGGATGTGCATCTTGTAGGATTTGGTCTCCAGGTAGGCAAAAAAGCGCTTCACACCGTACCACACCTTGCCCCACTGGCCTTCTTTGTACGACGGGTTGCCGTGAATCACCCAATGCTTTTGCTCCTCAGTGAGCTTGTTCCAAGCGGTATCACGCGGGATGCCGGCGATCTCAGCATGGCGCATCAAATCGTCTTGGCATTCGGCCCATGCGGGTGTTTGGAATACCTTAACTGCACCTGCTCTTAAGGTCAATCGGCCATCGGGCATCACCAAACCGTAATCCACCCCGATGACGCGGCCAAAGCCTTTGCAGGTGGGGCAAGCGCCGTGAGGTGAGTTGAAAGAAAAGAGGCTGGGCGTAGGCAAGGTGTAGCGCAGATCGCTTTCAGGGCAGTGCAAGCCGGTAGAAAATTTCCAAACCTCTTGAGCATCTTCCTCACCTGCATACACGCTCATGCGCCCACTACCGCGCTTCAAAGCCAGCTCAATCGCCTCCATCACGCGCACTTTTTCTGCGCTCTCGATACGCAAGCGATCCGCCACCACATCAAGCACCTTGCGAACGCCAGAAGGCGTGGCCACTTCGCGCTCGGCTTGCACACGCGTGAAGCCGCTAGCAGACAGCCATTGCTCGACTTCTTGCGCGCTGGTATTGCTGGGTAGTTCGACGGGAAAAGTCACCACTAAGCGCGGATTGCTAGTCTTCGCTTTCTCCACAATCTGCGCATAAATCGTCTCGCCACTGTCATGCCGCACCGCTAGCGCCGTATCGCGGTCATACAAATTCGCAAGCCGCGCAAACAAAAGCTTCAAATGATCATTGAGCTCCGTCATCGTGCCCACCGTAGAGCGCGATGAGCGCACGGGATTGGTCTGGTCAATCGCAATCGCCGCTGGCACGCCTTCCACTTTATCGACCTGCGGCTTGTCCATGCGATCCATGAACTGGCGGGCATAGGCGGAAAAGGTTTCTACATAGCGGCGCTGGCCTTCTGCAAACAGCGTGTCAAACACAAGACTCGATTTACCCGAGCCGCTTTGGCCGGTAACGACGGTGAGCTCACCCGTTTTGAAATCGACATTGAGATTTTTTAAATTATGTTGCCGCGCACCTGTGATGCGGATGCTGCCCTGAGTCATGAGCTATCTTTCTGGACGTTTGCTTCGCTAGCAGGAGATACCCCAGCGAAGCCAAATATTGTAGAGACTGAGCGCGCTTCCAACTGATTAAAGGTCTTTGAAATTTTGGCCGGCAGCCGCTAACATGATGTGTATGAATTACCTTAACTCACGCCTCTACGATGGCATTAAAAAAGTGGGCTTTCGCAAATGGTACGAGCGGGAACTGCTTTCGAGTCACGCGCATATGGTGCTGGCTTTCCTCTGCATCATCGGTATGATGGCGGCCTTTGAGGCTTTTCGTGGCGGCACGATGGCAGACAAATTGTTCGATGCTGCAGCTATCGTGGCTTGCGGTGGTATCGGTATTTGGGCGCTGCGGCGCTATTTGTTTTTGCTGATGAATGCGGAGGTCATTGCCAACCAAGCCAACTGTCCGAGTTGCAAAGCTTATGGCCTGTTTACTGCATTATCGGAAGACAAGACCAACGGTTATACCTATGTACGCTGCCGCAAATGCGCGAGCGAATGGCAGATTGAAGTGAATTAACTGGCAGCAGCTTTGCCAAAAATGAGCTGATGTAGTGATTTGTATTTAGCATCACCGGCGGCCTTGTGAATCTCTGGCGCAAGCTTTTGAAGCTTCTCTAAATTGTCCACACCCGTGAGAGCCATATTCAATCCAAAGCCTTTAAAACCTAAACCTGCGCACAAAGTAATCGCAGCATTCAGTGCAGCTGAAAAATCGATATTATCTTCGATTGGAGTTGACGCAGCAGTCATCGACACAACTGGCATGGCTGGTGCCTCTGGGCTTGCAGTCTGGACGGCAGGACTCGAATGGCTAGCAGCCAAATCATCCATCATTTCCACCAAGCCTAGCTCCACCAGCACTTGAATATCCTTAAGCATCACGCCTACACCTGCCGTCATGCGCACGACATCATCTGCGTTGCGCTTGCCATCACACAAGATCAAGGCCGAACGCTGCTGTGCACTCAAAGCCACTGAGCGATCTTTCATCACTTGACTGCCAAGTGCTGTTTTTTTAACTGCCACGATATGTTCCTTGAATTGCTGCACGGGCTCAGCTGCTTACTCTGCGCTGACAGCGATCATCTTACCTTGGGTATGAGCACTTTGTACAGACTGCAAACGATGGCGAATGACGCCGCATCGCCATTTACGCCTAAGTATTCAAGAAAAAAACCCGGTGCAACTTGCGTCGCACCGGGTTTTAACTTTTTATCGCTTTAACAGCGATAACTGCTCAAAGCATCAGGCTGCCTTAATGCTCGGATAGCGCACGTGCTCAATCAGCTCTTGCACTTTTGCATTTGGCGCTGGTGTAACCAAGCTCACGATGATCATCACCGCAAAGCCTACAGGAACACCAAACACACCTGCAGAGATCGGCAAAATGCCAAACCACAGATCGATCGGACTGTCTACACCGAAGATGCTGCGCATCCAAGGATGATTTTGGATCATGTAGTAAGCCGTCACTGCCAAGCCGGAGATCATGCCTGCAATGGCGCCTGCGCTAGATGCACGCTTCCAGAAAATTCCTAGCACTAAGGCAGGGAAGAAGGAAGCAGCCGCAAACGAGAACGCCGCCGAGACCAAGAACAAAATGTCCGTCTGTTTGGTGACGTACACGTTATACGCCGTGTACGCTGCAGCCAAAGCCACCACAAGAAGCAAAATCTTCGACAGCGTCACGCGGCGAGCCGTGGATGCGTTCGGATCAATCGTCTTGTAGTACACGTCATGCGACAGTGCGTTAGCAATCGTCAGCAGCAAGCCGTCAGCAGTAGACAGCGCAGCAGCCAAACCACCCGCAGCCACCATACCGGAGATCACGTAAGGCAGACCACCGATTTCGGGAGTTGCCAACACAATGATGTCACCACCAATGCGCATTTCGCCGAGTTGCATGATGCCGTCTTTGTTGATGTCAATCACAGACAGCAAGCTCGGATCCACTTTGCTCCATGCTGCAATCCACGCCGGAAGTTTGGTGAACTCCGTGCCGACCAAGACGTTGAAGATCTCATATTTCACGAGCACAGCCAAGGCAGGTGCAGTGAAGTACAGCAAGAAGATGAAGAAGAGCGACCATGTCACCGACTCACGCGCTTCTTTCACGCTTGGCGTGGTGTAGTAGCGCATCAGGATGTGTGGCAAAGCAGCGGTACCGACCATCAAACAGAAGATCAACGCCAAGAAATTGCGGCGAGATTCTTCAAACGTCTTGATCTGTGCAGGTGTGCCTTCAGGATTGCCAGCATATTGCTGGGCATGCTGAGGCATACCGGCCAAGGGGCGAGCGCGGGCATTGTTGGATGCTTGCGCAGCTGTCCATGCCTTCTTCGCATCAGCTTCTGTTTTAGGCAAAGCGGCTAGCGCCTTTTCGGCAGCGGTAATCTCTGTAGCTGGGCCGTTGGCGGCTTTCAAATCGGCCACTTTCTTCTCAGCAGCAGCTTTATCAGCAGCCATGGCAGCAGGCACATCTTTGAGCTTGGCACCAAAATCATCAGCGTTCTTCTTGAAAATCGCAATGACTTCTAATTCTTTTGGATCTGCCATCAATTGCTTTTCTTTGGCCGTGACTTTTTCCAACTGCATACCGTAGATGAGCTGAGGGATCGGCACACCGGTTTGCTTCACCGACAACCAAATCACTGGGATCAGGTAAGCAATGATCAAAATGATGTACTGAGCCACTTGAGTCCACGTCACAGCGCGCATACCGCCCAAGAATGAGCAGACCAAAATACCGCCGAGTCCTAAGAAGATACCCACTTCAAACGCCACACCCGTCAAACGGGTGGTGATCAAGCCCACGCCATAAATCTGCGCCACAACGTAAACGAAGGAGCAGAGAATGGCTGCGAACACGCCCACCAAACGCGCAGCGTTGCCGCCATAGCGCTCGCCCAGAAAGTCTGGAATGGTGAACTGGCCGAACTTGCGCATGTAAGGCGCGAGGAACAGCGCTACCAAGCAGTAGCCGCCCGTCCAGCCCATGATGAAGGCCAAGCCGTTGTAGCCCGTGAGATACAAGGTACCGGCCATACCGATAAACGATGCCGCAGACATCCAGTCTGCGCCCGTGGCCATGCCGTTGTAAATCGCCGGAACGCGGCGACCTGCGACATAGTATTCATCCGCATCGCTGGTGCGGCTCATGATGCCGATACCGGCATACAAACCGATGGTGGCGAGCAAGAAGATAAAGCCGATCCAGTTACGGGGCAAACCCATTTGCTCAAGCACTGCCAGCACAATCACGAAGGCCAAAAAGCCACCGGTGTACCAGGCATAAACTTTATTCAGTTGCTGCTTAAACGCAGCATTGGCGGACGACCTCACGGTTCCGCCGGTTGATGGAGACATTCCAGCCATGTTCTTACTCCTCTTCGGCAACGCCGTATTCATGATCGAGGTTGTTCATATATCTGGCGTAATACCAAATAATGGCAACATAAATAACGAGTGAACCTTGCGCTCCCATATAAAAGCTGAATGGCCAGCCAAAGAAGTTAAAGTTCAAATCGCGCGCGAAGTAGCTGACCACGTAAGTCACTACAAACCAAATCGCCAACAGAATAGCTGTCAAACGCAGGTTTTTAGACCAATAGGCCTGATGCTTTGCTGATACTTGCATTGCACGGTCTCCTTTTTAGTTGAAGAAATTTAGCTGTTCCCGCATTTGCATGCGGATTGCTCCAAACAGCTTTTGCTGCTTTTCAGCAGCGCGGGAAGCCCCTCAATTGGCGGGAGAGATAGACAAGCCTGTCTCTCGTTCCAACTGAGCGGCCACCTTGGGCTCAAACCCTTTGAGGTGGCGGATGATTTTCCGCGCCTCATCAGGTTGTTGCCGATCCACATGCACGCGGGCGAGCTGATACCAGCCATACGGGCTCATGGGTTGCAATTTCGTGTTTTGTTTGAGCGCTTTGACGGCTTCGTCAAAGCGCTGCAAACGAATGAGGACCAAACCGAGCCCATACCAAGCGCGGTCTGTATCCGGGCGAAGCTCAACGGCTTTGTAAAACGATGTGCAGGCCTGCTCGTACTGACCATTTTCTTCTTGCAGAAAGCCGAGGTTGAACCAATGCATACCGACATCAGGGTGGCTATGCACAAGCTTTTCAAGCAGCGCGAAAGCTTGCGGCTTGCGATCTGTGATCGTGAGTAAGTAGGCTTTGCTGGCGAGCGGATAGTCGTCAAGCGGGCGCATAGCATGCATACGCTCGAACACGGCCATGGCGCTGTCGTATTGCTCCAAGCGGAGCAGCAATCGCGCCCACAGGCGCAAGCCCTTGTAGTGCAGGAATGAGAAGAATTGACTTACTTGCACAGCGCGATTCCGATTTGCGTGCAAATGCGCACTTTTTCAATCAAGGCAACGACCCAAATAAAGCCGACCAGCAGGAACGCGACGAAAGGCACGTGCCGGTCAATGATAGCTTTGGGCGTGATGAAGCGAGCTGCAGCAACGAAAGGCTTGGTCATGGCTTCCAATGCTTTGTAAAAAAAATTGGCCTCTTTCTTCTCGCCCGCCAGCATGCCCAATAGCCCGCGCCCCACCAAACCAAGCAAGGCAATTTCGCACAGCAATTTGACAATACTGACTGCCAATAACATTTGTCGCCTTCTAAATAATTTGTTGAAATCGAGTGTCAAGAAATCTACTGACAGTTTTCTTACACACGCGTGATTTTTTTCACAATTCGCAGGAAAACCAAGTGGAAACCCTATGAGCAAATTCCCTCGGCTTCAGTTTGGCTTAAGAATTAACTTTGTCAAAAAATAACGTTTTGCTATCTTTTTCGAATCACACCGGGTGGCGATTCGCCGGCTTGCAGCCAAGCTGGGCTGGCAAACCATGCATCGCCTTCGAGGTAAGCGCGAAGCATGGGCAGCGCATCCAAGCCCCAAAAATGCTGGCCATTGACTTCGATGAGTGGCACGCCGAATACGCCCGCAGCAATCGCGGCATGGGTGTTGGCTTTGAGCTGGGTTTTGATGGCAGGATCGTCAATCGCGTGCGCAGGTTTGAGCCGCTCGATCAAAGCTTGCAGCCGCTGCGGATCGGCCGCATCTTGGCCGCTCTGCCACACATGCTTAAAAATCGTCTCGGCGATGTAGCAGTTGCAACTGCCTTCATCCCTTGAAACATTGCAAGCCAATGCCAAGCGCAGTAATTGAAGCGGGTTGAACGGATGGCTTGCCGGCATCTGAAGCGGCGTGTTTTGCTGGCCAGCGAGCCACTGAACTTGCCGATACGTCCAAGTGCGCTTCGGCTCTATTTCAGCTGGCCCGAGTTGGCCAAAATGCTGCAAGATCGCACCGAAAACCACAGGCCGATACTGGATGCTGTAGCTCAGGCCTTGCAACGCTATTGGCAGTTTTTCAAACGCGAGATATGCGTAAGGCGAGATCACATCAAAATAG
>JANMFP010000393.1:0-10208 GCA_031378135.1 Variovorax sp.
CTCGCAACTCGATCAGTTGCGCAACATGTTCAGCTTCGATCCTGCGTTGCTGGGTGAATTCGGCATCATGTCGCGCCATATTTCGCGCAAGCTTGCGGAGTTAGATCTGTCGATCAAAATGCGACAAGCAGGCAAGGAAGATGCTTGGCGATTCGTTTTGAGCACCGATGTGGGTAGAGAGCAGATGGATAGCGTGCGCCTACAGATGGACAAGCTCAATGCGGTTAGCCAACGGCAAATGGATGCGGGGCAGGCACAAGTCAGACGCACCTTGCTCACCTCACGCATCGGAATCATTGCGTTGGCATTCATAGCGGTTCTTGCATTTCTTATGTACGTGCTCAAAACCAAAGCGCTACTTAACTCCAACGTTCGTGAGCAAGAATCTTTAAGCCGCGAGCGCGATCAGCTCGATTTGCAAGTTCGCGAGCGCACCGCAAACTTGGCTGAGCTTGCAACCCACTTGCAAAACGTCCGTGAGGATGAGCGCGCTCATTTGGCGCGCGAGCTGCATGACGAGCTTGGCGCTTTGCTCACTGCAGCGAAGCTAGATGTCGCGCGACTGAAGTCTCGAATGAGCCCAGAATCGCCCGAAGCTCAGGAGCGCTTGGCTCATCTCACGAGCATGTTGAACGACGGGATTGCACTCAAGCGCCGAATTATTGAAGATTTGCGCCCTTCCGCACTCACTCACATGGGGCTGGTTGCTTCGCTTGAAATTCTTGCGCGTGAATTTGAAAAAAATTCTGGCATACCTGTGCAAAGCGATATGGAGGCCGTTGAGCTGAGTGAGTCAGCACAGTTGACGGTTTACCGATTGGTGCAAGAGTCATTCACGAACATTGCGAAATATGCGAAGGCCAAACAAATTTCGCTCAGCCTAGAAAAGCTCAATGGCTATGTGACCGTTGAGATTAAAGATGATGGCATTGGCTTTGACACTCTCAAAGTGTCCCATCGCAGCTATGGCATTCAAGGCATGCAACATCGCGTAGAGGCGCTCGGCGGAAAATTTACTGTCGACAGCACACCGCAGCAGGGCACGCGCATTAAAGCGTCGCTTCCCGCGCATTAAATCGTCTTTCGATCAGGGTTCCCTTCCTGGGCTGTGTGGCCTGTCAGCCTTGTCCTACACATTGAACGTTCTCTAGCTGACAAGCTTGTCGTGCTTTTTCCGACTTCGTATTTGAGAAGCTTCAAATAAGCTTGCACTATGCATTTGCGGCACGGTTTAGAACAACTGGTGCTCAAGCATACTTTTTTATCTCAACTATGACAGGAGCTTTCCGTGCTGCATTATTCAGTCGTTTTTCTCGTGATCGCACTGATCGCCGCTGTGTTTGGTTTCGGTGGCATTGCTGCAGGCGCCGTAGAAATCGCAAAGATTTTGTTCTTCATCTTCGCAGCTATGGCCATCATTGGCTTCATCGTTAGCTTGATGAAAAAGAAATAAATTTTTCAAACCAGCTTCTCAATTTCTCAACCAACACACTTCATTTTCAATTTTAGGAATCATCATGATCACTTCTGCCGACACAAAAAACTCAGCCCATCAACTCACGGACTCTGTGGCGCATAGCGCAGAAAAAATGGTTGATAGCACACGCGGCTACGCTAACCAAGCTTTGGACACGGCTGAAAACGCCATTGACCAATTGCACAGTCACGCACAGCCGGCGATCAACAAATTCTCGCGTCAAGCTGAAAAAATTGCTCACCAAGGCATCGATATGGCCGTTCAAGCCAAAGACAAAGCACGTGAATCTATCTCTCATTACAGCGAAGCGACCAGCCGCTATGTCGCTGAAAAGCCAGTGCAATCCGTGTTGATTGCGGCGGCGGTGGGCGCTGCTTTGGCTTTGTTGGTGTCGTCTGCACGCGGCCGTGGCCGATATTAATCAGCCTCGTTGGGGATCACAGCGTATTTGCTGCGCTGTGATCTGCTTTTCCCTCTATTAGAAATCACTCGCGCATGCTGCACCCTCTTTTTTCGACACTTATTCAACGCCCTGATTTGCTGGTGGAGCATCTTTCAGCTTACGGTGCATTGTTTCGTGAAGAGACGAGCTCAGCTTGTAGCTCACTGTTGAAGCGCAGCATTGCTTGGGTTCTCGTTGGTGCGTTTGCACTGATGTTTATGTTGCTAACCGGTGTTGCCGTGATGCTGGGCGTGATGCAAAACCAATTTCAATGGGTCCTGGTCATCGTACCTAGCGTTGTCTTGATGATGACACTGATTGCTTATTTCGTCGCTCGTGCACCTACTCGACATGACAACTTTACAGAACTGAAAGCCCAAATCAACAGCGATCTTCAAGAATTTATTCGAGTCAACGAGTAACGCCATGACACAGCAATTGAATACACCTCAAGCACGTTTGCGCGCTTCTCGCATAGCGTTGATCAGGCAAATGGCATCGAATGGCGATTCGGAGAGTTCTCCTTCAGGCGCGCAACACGCCGCGCATCGCAGCGAAGGCATTCCTTCTAACCGTGCACAGCATCCGATTCTGAGCCTATTAACACAAGGCTTTCAAGCCTGGTGGAAGCACCATCCTTCAAAAACTGCGGTCGATATCGGGCGTAACTACCTTGACGACTTCGCTACCAAGAAGCCATTGGTGTTGCTGGGCATTGCAGCCGGCGCAGGGGTGGCGGTGGTTGTACTTAAGCCGTGGCGCTTGATTTCATTAACAGGCTTAGCTTTTGCCGCGCTGAGATCGACTAATTTGACGAGCAGCTTGCTATCGCTTTTAACGAACGATAAAAAGTGATTCATTTTCTTAACAAAACAATCAGGCATTGTGATGAAAACAAACCTAAAAACGACAGTAAATAATCTCAAACTCGATGAGGTAGGCCTCAAAGCCGCTCGCAAAAATTTAGATGACGGTGCACTGACACCAGCCTACGATTTGCATCGTGAATCCATCATCCAGCTGCTGAACGATTCGCTAGCTACAGAATTGGTATGCGTGTTGCGCTACAAGCGCCATCACTTCACAGCATCGGGCCTGAAATCACCCAAGATTGCCGAAGAATTCATGGTGCACGCCAACGAAGAAGCTGCTCATGCTGATCGCATTGCTGAGCGAATTGTTCAGCTCGGTGGCGAGCCTGACTTTTCTCCGCAAACACTGCTTGAGCGAAGCCATGCCGATTACGACGAATCGAAAGAGTTAAAGAGCATGGTGCGCGCTAATCTCACAGCAGAGCGCATCGCCGTGGAGGCCTATCGCCAGATGATCAAACTGATCGGCAATCACGACAGCACGACACGGCGCATGCTGGAAGAAATTCTGGCTGACGAGGAGAAGCATGCTGATGAGCTTTCTGATTGGCTCGTCGATTGATCGATGTCTACCGTTTCATCTCAAGATCTGCGTTGTGCTGCGGATCATGAGGTTTTGTTAACTTGCACTCTCACTCCCCTCATTAGGAAATGACTATGAACTATAAAACCACCACCCGCAGTGCTGCAATCATTTGCGCATTTGCCGCCTTGGCCGGCATGACTGTATTGTCTACGGGCTGCGCTGTCATGCGCGGCCAAGAATCAGCAGGCAATTATGTTGACGATGCAGCCATCACTACATCGGTGAAAGCAAAAATGGTTGAAGACAAAACTGTTTCCGCGGCATCCATCAGTGTGGAAACACTCAAAGGCACTGTGCAGCTTTCAGGCTTTGCAAAGACGTTTGAAGAGAAAACGAAGGCGGGTGCTATCGCGCGCGACACAAAGGGTGTAACGAATGTCCGCAATGACATCATCGTTCGTCCGTAAGTAGGTATCTGCACATTCAGATCAAGCGATCTGAATCAGCAGGCCATAAAAAAGCCTCCCTAGGGAGGCTTTTTTATGGCTGGAAATAACTAACCAAAAAAGTTAGCTCGCTTTCACGACAAGTTTGTTGCTCACAGAGCCAACACCTTTGACGCTTTTAGCAATCGTTGTCGCTCTATCACGAGCAGCAGCATTCGGTGCCGGCCCAATGAGCACGACATTGCCATTCTTCGTGTCAACATCAATCTTGATGGCGCTGAGTTCTGAATCCTTTGCAAAACCAGCTCCGATGGAGGCAGTAATGGCTATGTCGTCTGCGCTCGTAGCGATTGCATCCGCAGTTTTGTTGCCTGAGGCTTCAGCCTTCTGTGTTGCATCCTTGACGGCATCGCCGACCTTGGCCATCGATGTTTCCGCTTGGATTTTGACTTCTGCGGCCGATTGGCTGGTGTTGGCCACGACAGTATCGAGCTTTTGACCGACGGTTTTTGCATCGTCCTTTTGGCCACAGGCCGTCAGCCCGAGAAAAGTCATTGAGCAAGCCAGTAAGGCTGCCTTGATAGCAAGCGATTTTTGCGCGTTGAATTGTTTTGTCATTTCAAGCGCCTTAGATCTTGTCAATCAGGGCTTTGGCTTTGTCTTTCGCTGTTTCTTTGGCGTCGCCATAGCTCGCTTGAACATCGCCCTTGACTTGCTCAGCAATCCCTTCGGCCTGCAAGCTTTCGTTTCCGACGACCTTCCCAGCAACTTCTTTGACTTTGCCAGTCACTTGTTCAACGCGGCCTTTGATTTGATCTGTATTCATGGTGTTTCCTTAAAAATTGAATGAAAGCCAAGTCTGCCGAATATCGGTTTTCTTGTTTCTAGACTTTAAGGAAACAGCCGGTCTTAGGCTGTCAGTCAGCTCTGTTTGTTGTGTAGGACAAAAGCGAACAACAACTATTTTTCGCTGTCAAGCCAGCGCTCGCCCTATCAAAATCTTCTGCACATCACTTGTGCCTTCATAAATTTGGCAAACTCGCACATCGCGGTAAATGCGCTCGACGGGAAAATCGCTCACGTAGCCGTAGCCGCCGTGCACTTGGATGGCATCGGAGCATACTTTTTCAGCCATTTCACTTGCGAAGAGTTTGGCCATGGCGGCTTCTTTAAGGCAGGGTCTTCCGGCATCTTTGAGTGCTGCGGCATTGTGAATGAGGGCGCGAGCGGCTTCAATCTGCGTGGCCATATCGGCCAGTTTGAATTGCACAGCCTGGTGCTGAAAAATCGGCTGGCCGAAGCTCTCGCGTTGTTTGCTGTAGGTGAGCGCGGCCTCGAACGCAGCGCGTGCCATGCCCAGCGATTGTGCGGCGATACCGATGCGCCCGCCTTCTAAGCCGCTGAGCGCAATCTTCAAACCTTGACCTTCTTCGCCGAGTAAGTTCTCAGCGGGCACGCGGCAATTCTCAAAGCGAATTTGCGCCGTATCGCTGGCATGCTGGCCCAGCTTGTCTTCAATGCGCGCGACTTCGTAGCCCGGTGTTTTGGTTTCGACGATGAAGGCGCTGATGCCTTTTTTGCCAGCAGCTTTGTCGGTGACCGCCATCACAATCGCCACATCGCCATTTTTACCACTGGTGATAAATTGCTTGACGCCGTTGATGACGTAATGATCGCCATCTTTCACCGCTGAAGTCTTCAAGCCATCGGCTTGCGAGCCCACATGCGGCTCGGTGAGGCAAAACGCGCCGAGCATATCGCCGCGCGCGAGTGGCTTTAAGTATTTTTGCTTCTGCGCTTCATTGCCCCAAGCCATGAAGATGGAATTAACGGGGCAATTGGTCACGCTCACGATGGTGGAAGTAGCGCCATCGCCCGATGCGATTTCTTCCAAGATGAGCGCCAAGCTCAAGTAATCCAAACCTGCGCCGCCATAGGCCTCGGGCACGGCCACGCCGTAGCAGCCTAAGTCGGCCAAACCGCGAAGTTGCATTTTCGGAAAGTGATGCGACTTGTCCCATTCTGCTGCTTTTGGTGCAATCTCAGTTTGCACGTAAGCGCGCACTGCATCTTGCACAGCGATATGGTCTTCAGAGAGGATCATAATGAATATTAAGATAAAAGTGGCTGTTTGCCGGCGTAAAAGCTGCTCGGATTGCTCCTGATTTTATAGCATCTCCAAGCACACCGCCGTGCCTTCACCGCCGCCAATACAAAGCGTCGCCACGCCTTTCTTGAGACCGCGTGCTTTGAGTGCATGAATCAACGTGACCATAATGCGCGCGCCGCTCGCACCGATGGGGTGACCCAGGGCGCAGGCGCCGCCGTTGACGTTCACGATGCTGTGATCGACGTTGAGCTCGGCCATCAATGCCATCGGCACAACGGCAAAGGCTTCGTTGACTTCCCACAACTGCACATCGCTCACGCTCCAGCCAGCTTTCGCTAATGCTTTTTGCGTCGCGCCTACGGGTGCGGTGGTGAACCAATTGGGCTCTTGCGCATGCATCGCATGGCCAGTCATTTTCGCCAGCGGTTTGCAACCGAGCTTGGCGGCAGTGCTCGCGCGCATCATCACCAAGGCTGCAGCGCCATCGTTGATGGACGAGCTTGATGCGGCAGTGATCGTGCCGTCTTTCTTGAACGCGGGTTTGAGCGTGGAGATTTTGTCGAGCTTGGCCTTGAGCGGCCCTTCATCCACGCTGATCTGCACTTCTCCCGAACGATTTTTGACGGTAACCGGCGTAATCTCTGCTTGAAAAGCGCCTGAATTCGTAGCAGCTTGCGCACGTTTAACGCTCTCAATCGCAAATGCATCTTGCGCCTCGCGGGTGAATTTGTATTTGTCGGCACACTCTTCGCCAAACGTGCCCATCGCGCGGCCGGGCTCATAAGCGTCTTCCAAGCCGTCGAGCATCATGTGGTCATACACGCGATCATGGCCAATGCGGATGCCGCTGCGGCCCTTGAGGAGCAAATGTGGCGCATTGGTCATGCTTTCCATACCGCCAGCGACCATCACTTCTGCTGAGCCCGCGGCGAGCATATCGTGCGCAAACATCGCTGCGCGCATGCCGCTGCCGCACATTTTGGAAAGCGTCACTGCACCTGCACTGTTGGGCAGCCCGCCTTTAAACGCCGCTTGGCGCGCCGGTGCTTGGCCCTGGCCTGCCATCAAGCAGTTGCCGAACAACACTTCATTCACAGCATCTGGCGAAATGCCAGCGCGCTCGACAGCTGCTTTGATGGCTGCGCCACCCAAATCATGTGCGGCGAGCGAGGCGAAATCGCCCTGAAAAGCGCCCATGGGCGTGCGGGCGGCGGAGACGATGACGATGGGGTCTTGCATGAGGATTCCTTGGTGTGAAACGCGCTTGAATTGACTTTGAAGCGCTTTTAAAACGACATTTTGTAGCTTAGCAGATGGATGGATTTCGCTGGCGGTTTAGGTGATTTCACGTAACGGCTTGTTTGGGCTGCTTTTGTTCAGGTTTTTATATTGGATTCTTACAGGAGTGTCGAAACCAAAGAAAAAGGCCTATTTCAATGAAGAAATAGGCCTCTAGCCGGCATATTTACTATGCAGGGTGCTACTAAATCAATAGTAAGCACAGCATCATATCAAAATCACTTCTGCAGCATCTTCCCCAGCATGCTTGCCAAATCGCCCATGCCGCCCAAGCCGCCTTCAGGTGCTTGGCCGCCGGGTGTCATGTGGTTGATGATCTCTGGCAGCGCTTGAGACAGCAGGCCGCCGGCGGCGCCTTCGCTCATGCCGAGCTTGGCGGCGATGTCGCCAATCGCGCCAGAGCCAAGTACAGAGGAGAGTTGGTCGGCGCTGATAGGCAGGTTCTCGCCTGAGCCGACCCAAGAAGACATTTGATCGCCCATGCCGGCTTGTTTGAATTTATCCATCAGGCCGCCCAAGCCGCCGTGCGCGCCATCGTTACCGAGCATGCCTGCGACCACGGGAATCAGCGCTGCCAAGCCGCCAGCGCCACCCAAAGCGCTCAATCCACCGACCCCGCCCGAGCCGCCTTGCTGACCGCCGAGTAATCCGCCAAGCAAGCTGCCCAGCCCACCGCCGCCGCCTTGTTGCTGGCCGCCACCCAAACCGCTGTTCAAGGCTGCGCCTAAGACTGAATCGAGTAAACCCATGATCTATCTCCTTGTGTTGAAGCGACTGATTGTGCGGCGTAAATTAGGCTCATGCAATAAGAGCTGTGCAGAATCAGACGCGGCGTTGTTTTGGGCATGCGCACTTGTGAATTTGTACACACTGTCACCCCTGTCACCACGTCTTGTCACCACTTTTCGGGCATGTAGCCCACCGTGATTTTTTCCGCTTGCACAACGACAGGGCGCTTGATCACGCTTGGATGGGCAAGCATCAGTGCAATGGCCGATTCAGCATGAATCACAGCGGCTTGCGCAGTGGCATCGAGCTTGCGCCATGTCGTGCCTTTCTTGTTGACCAGCGCTTCCCAGCCAAGTGTTTCAACCCATTGGCGCAAAGCCAGCTCGGGCACGCCTTGCTTTTTAAAATCATGAAATTGATAGGCGATGCCACGAGAGTCAAACCAAACGCGGGATTTTTTCACCGTGTCGCAATTGGGGATGCCGTAGAGGGTGATAAGAAGTGTCATGGCGCGATTTTGAAGCAAATTCAAAGACAATCAGGCCATGAGAGATTTGAACCAATGGTTGGCCTACATCGAAGGCCTGCATCCGAAAAACATTGATATGGGGCTGGAGCGCACTCGCGTGGTGTGGAGCCGCATCAAAAGCATATTTGGCGTAGAGATTGGCTGCCCGGTGATCACCGTGGCGGGCACGAATGGCAAGGGCTCGACTTGCGCCATGCTGGAGAGCATTTACACACAAGCAGGCTACAAAACTGGCGTGTATTCCAGCCCGCATCTGGTGCATTTTTTGGAGCGCTGTCGTATTCGCAACGAGAATGCCAGCGCTACAGATTTTATAGCAGCTTGCGCAGACGTGGAGGCGGCCAGATGCCTCAAAGCCTCTGAAAACGAGGGCGAAGTTAGCCTCACGTATTTTGAATTCACCACGCTGGCTTTTTTGCTGCTGATGTGCCGCGCGGCTCAGGCTGGGCAGCTCGATGTCATGATTTTAGAAGTGGGCTTGGGCGGGCGCTTGGATGCGGTCAACATCATCGATACCGATTGCGCCATTGTCACGAGCATTGATTTAGATCACATGGAATACCTCGGGCCTGATCGCGACAGTATTGGCCGCGAGAAAGCCGGCATCATGCGCTCTGGCAAGCCGGCGATTGTGAGCGATCCGATGCCGCCGCAGAGCGTGATCGATCATGCTGCAAAAATGGGTGCGGATTTGTGGCGCATGGGGCAAGATTTCAATTTTCAGGGTGACAAGCAGCAGTGGGGCTGGGCAGGGCGCAGCAAAAGATTTTCTGGCTTGGCGTATCCTGCGCTGCGCGGCGCAAACCAGCTGATCAACGCCAGTGGCGTGCTTGCTGCCATTACGGCGATGAATGAAAGCTTGCCCATCACTGCGCAAGCTGTGCGCAGCGGCTTCGCATTCGTTGAGCTGCCAGGGCGCTTTCAAATCGTGCCGGGGCAGCCTGCACTCGTGCTCGATGTGGCTCATAACCCGCATTCCGTGGCTGCGCTGACCGCTAATTTAGATGCGATGGGCTTTTACCCAACCACGCATGCCGTCTTCGGCGCGATGGCAGATAAAGACCTCACGCCCATGCTCGTCAAACTCGCGCCGATCGTGGATCGCTGGTACTTCACTGATTTGCCCACGGCGCGCGCGGCGAAAGCGGTTGATCTGCAAAGCCGTTGGCAAGCGCTGAACACGCGCAGCGACACGCACAGCGATGTTTACACCTCGCCACAAGTCGCGCTTGATGCTGCGGTGGGCGCGGCAGATGCAGCCGATAGAATCGTGGTGTTTGGCTCGTTCTATACCGTGGGCGGCGTGCTGCAAAACGGCACGCCCCGCTTAGAAGCGAAGCATCTTTCTAAGGCCTAAAACGACTTTTTATTGCGACTTCTTAAAGCGACTTCTTGAAACGATAAATATGGCATGGTTTAAATTCGGTCAACAAGAATCTACGACGGCGAAAGACGCTCCTGTAGAAACCGTGGAGACGATGCGCACCCGTGCCAAGCGTCGCTTGATCGGTGCGCTGCTGCTCGTGGTAACGGCGGTGGTGGGCTTTCCTCTGCTTTTTGAAACGCAGCCTCGTCCAGCCTTGGTCGATGTGCCGATTGAGATTCCCGACAAAGCAAAAACCAAGCCTTTGCCTACGCCGCCAGCCCTGCCTTCAACGCCAGCTGTGGCAGCGAAGGTTGACGATAAAGCCAGCTTAGCCGGTAAAGAAGAAATTGTGAGCCCTGTACCTGCTGCAGCGGCCAAACCAACCGAAAAACCTGTGGTAGCCGGCATCAAT
>JANMFP010000414.1:0-1980 GCA_031378135.1 Variovorax sp.
AGCCATTGCCCATCGCAGAGCGCGAGCGCGGGTTGCGCCTTGTGAATGATTTCACTGAGCTCTTTGGCGCGCAGCAGTGGCATGCTGGCCACTGCCACCAAACCTGCTTTCACGACTGCGAGCCAACACAGTGCCATGCCCATTGAATTCGGCCCGCGCAGCAACACGCGATTGCCGGGCACGAGCTGGCAGTCTTCCACCAGATAGGCGGCGATGCGGTTGACGACAAGATGGGCTTCGGTGTAAGTGAAATTTCTCTGCGGAGAGCGCAGCATCACATGATCCGCAAAGCCTTTCTTCGCTATCGCATCATCGAGCAAGCTCGCCACGGCATTGATCTGCTCGGGGAACTGCAACTCAGGCAAATCAAAGCGATATTCCGGCCACGCCTGTGCAGGTGGGAGTTGATCGCGGATGAAGGTGTCTTGCTGCGCCGATTTCATCAGACGACTCCTAAATGACGCCAGTCAACACTGATTTGCCTAAGATGAGTTGCTGCACCTCGGTCGCACCTTCGTAGATGCGCAGTGCGCGGATGTCGCGATACAGCGCCTCAATATGCGTGCCGACTTTCACGCCCATGCCGCCATGCATTTGAAGCGCCATATCGATCACTTTGTTGGCGTTTTCTGTGGCGACCATTTTCGCCATGGCGGCGGCTGCGGTGTAGTCTTCACGTGTGGCCTGCATTTGGGGAAGCGCCACATCGCGCATCCATGCGGCGCGGTAGGTGAGCAACGCGCCTGCATCAATGAGTGCTGCCATCTCGCCGAGCTTGGCTTGCGTGATTTGTTGATCGGCGAGCGTCTTGCCAAACATCGGGCGATTCTGCGCATAGCTGCGCGCCTCATGCAAAGCGCGGCGCGCAAAGCCGAGCGCGGCTGCGGCCACTGAGGGGCGGAAAATATCCAAAGTCGCCATCGCGAGCTTGAAGCCAGCGTTCTCTTCGCCGAGCATTTGATTGGCGTTGACTTCGCAATGGGTGAACTTCAAGCTCGATAGCGGATGCGGTGCCATGACTTGAATGTGCTCGCTGTCATCCAAGCCTTGTGTATTCGCATCAACAATAAAAGCACTGATGCCGCGCGAGCCGGCCTGCATATCCGTCTTGACAAACACGCAATAAAAGTCAGCCATGCCGCCATTGCTGATCCATGTCTTCTGGCCATTAATTTTGTAGCTAAATGGGCCACTAGCCGGCATAGAAACTGCGCTAGATGCTTCTGTTTTCATAGCAGAAACATCGCTGCCCGCATCTGGCTCAGACAATGCAAACGCTGCTATTTTCTCGCCCCGCGCCACTTGCGGTAAATACTTTTCTCGCAACTCAGCCGAGCCCGCCAACGAAATCGCGCCGCTACCCAAGCCCTGCATCGCGAATGCAAAATCCCCGAGCGCCGAATGAAAAGCTAAGTTCTCGCGCAAGATCACCAAGGCGCGGGAATCAATCGTTTCAAACGCACCGCCCTGGGCTGATGGCACACAATACTTGAGCCATTGATTCGCCCCCAGCAATTTCACCCAAGCCTTGCAAGCCGCGCGATCATCAATCTCGTCCACGCTTTGCTTAGGCAGCCAATCCGCAAGGCAATTGCCAATCTCTCTATGCGCTGGATCAAACAGCGGCAAATTCAAATGCTTGGTAGTAGCGCGTGGATTCATCAAATGCTCCTTGCATTCAAAGAAAAACAAATACCGGACGCAGAAAACGCAGAGGTTACGCAGAGAACGCAGAAAAGAAAACCAAAGATTGACTTCTTCTTTTTTGCGTCTTCTGCGTAACCTTCGCGTCTTCTGCGTCCGGACTTGTGTTTTTGCATTTCAATCTCCAGCAAATACAGGCTTTTGCTTGGCCACAAACGCATCGTAAGCGCGCTTGAAATCTCCTGTTTGCATGCAAATCGCCTGCGCCTGTGCTTCAGCCTCAATCGCTTGGTCAATCGTCATCGCCCATTCTTGATGCAGCATGGTTTTGGTCAT
>JANMFP010000436.1:0-3292 GCA_031378135.1 Variovorax sp.
TCGAAGTTTCCTTCGATCAAGATCAGCAAAGATACTTGATGGGTCTGGCTAGCCGGCGCTGCGCAGCTTGGCATGAAGTGGGACACATGGTTTTCACTGTGTTTATTTTTATCAGCTGTGCCACTATGAGTGTGCTTGCGCATGAACGGCTGTCGCGCCATGTTCGGGCAAATCACTTGAATTTTCCAACTACTTTAGAAACAACACCAACATGACATCTTCAACATTGAGCCGCCAACTTCTTGCCTGTATTGCATTCGCTATGGGTCTGGCAAGCACTGCCTTTGCCCAAACAGCGCCTGCGCCCTATGGTGCCCCCATCACGATTGAGCAGGCTAAAAAAGCCATGGTGGCCGCCGAGGCAGAGGCACGAAAGAACAACTGGCCCGTGGTCATTTCGATTGTGGACAGCGGTGGGCATTTGGTCATGCTCCAGCGCTTGGATGCGCAAACGGCCAGCGTCGAAATAGCCACAGGTAAAGCCACCACATCAGCCGCGTTGCGCCGGCCCACAAAAGCAATTGAAGATGGCTTGGCCGCAGGCGGCGCTGGCTTGCGCATCTTAAGCGTGCGCAGCGTGACGGCTTTGCAGGGCGGCGTGCCAATCTTGCTCGACGGCAAAATCATCGGTGCGATTGGCGTCTCGGGTGTGTTGGCCGCGCAAGATGAAGTGGTGGCCATGGCGGGCGCAGCAGCAGTGGCTGCAAAATAACAAACCTCTTTGAGAGGCTGATTTTTAAGCTAAATCAGCCTCTAGCCGGCGTATATCCTGCGCAGAGTGCTATTAATTTAATAGTTGTCTGATGCAGAAACCTATTGCGCCGTCCACCCGCCATCCACCGCCCAAGCCTGCCCGCGCACATTGGCGGCGGCGTCTAGGCAAAGGAATACCGCCAGCTCACCAAGCTGCTGCGGTGTGGTGAATTGCAGAGAAGGCTGCTTCTCGCCGAGCAAATCTTTACTTGCTTGTTCTACGCTGATGCCGCCCTGCGCGGCGCGATCGTCAATTTGCTTTTGCACCAGCGGCGTGAGCACCCAGCCGGGGCAGATGGCGTTCACCGTGATGCCGGTGGTGGCGGTTTCTAGCGCGATGGATTTGGTAAAACCTACGAGGCCGTGTTTGGCGGCAACATAGGCTGATTTGTCTTTCGATGCGACCAAGCCATGTGCAGACGCAATGTTGATGATGCGGCCCCAGTTTTTGGCGCGCATGCCGGGCATGGCGAGCCGCGTGGTGTGGAAGGCGCTGGACAGGTTGATCGCGATGATCGCGTCCCATTTCTCAGTGGGGAAATTCTCCACGGGGCTGACATGCTGAATGCCTGCGTTGTTCACCAAGATATCGACCATGCCAAATTCTTTGACAGCAAACGCAATGAGCTGCTCAATCTCTGCGGGCTTGCTCATGTCTGCACCGTGGTAGGCCACGCGTGCGCCAACGCTGGCGATTTGCGAGCGAGCCGCTTCGATACTGGCCGCATCGCCGAAACCATTGAGCACAATGTTAGCGCCCTGCTTGGCGAGCTCGATGGCGATGCCCAGGCCGATGCCGCTGGTCGAACCTGTGACGAGGGCGGTTTTGTTTTTGAGGGATGGGTTGGTTTGCATGATTGGATTTTAAGCAAGCGGTGCGTTGGCGCATTTTGCAAATTCACAAAATTTATATGAATTTGCAAAAATATGCTTCATCTACCTTTTGGGTGGTGCGAGCCGATAGCTCGCCGGTGTGCGGCTGAGCTTGATGGGGGAGGCGATGCCTTGGTATTCGCCTATATTCACCACCATCTCGCGGTGTTCGGTGTGCGGGTCGCTCAAGGCAGCTTGGATGTTTTGAATCGGCGCGCAAGGCACGCCGGAGCGGATGAGTTGATCGGCCAAAGGTTTGCAGGCGAAGAGGCTGAGCTTTTCTTCGAGCAAAGTTTTGAGCGCGATGCGGTTGGCGTTGCGTTGGGCGTTGCTCACAAAGCGTTCGTCTTGCGCCAGCTCGGGTGCGCCGAGGAGTTGCACTAATTTTGCGAACTGCCCGTCGTTGCCCACCGCGAGAAAAATCGGCTCGGTGCCCGTGGCGAAAGTGTCATACGGCACGATATTGGGATGCGCATTGCCGCTGCGGCCGGGGATGCGGCCATCCATCAAATGATTCGCGCTGTGAGGATGCAGGAGCGCGATGCCGTTGTCATACAGAGAAGATTCAACGAACTGGCCTAGGCCGCTTTTGTGCCGCTCTTGCAGCGCCAGCAATACGCCCATGGCGGCGCTCATGCCGGTGGCGATATCGACAATGGGGATGCCCATGCGAAGAGGACGACTTGTGGGCTCGCCCCCCTTTTCGCCATTGATGCTCATGAGGCCGCACATGGCTTGAATCGCTGCGTCATAACCGGGCAGGCCGCCCAAGGGCCCATCTGCGCCGAAGCCGCTGACTCTGCAATGAATCAGGCGCGGGAACTTCGCGTGAAGCGTATCAAAGCCAAGGCCCCATTTTTCTAATGTGCCGGTTTTGAAATTCTCCACGAGCACGTCAGCGCCCGTCAGCATTTCAAGCAACTTGGCGCGTTGCTCGGGCTGCTGCAAATCCATGGTGATGCCGCGCTTGTTGCGGTTGAGGCCAAGGAAATAGCTGGCTGTGCCATCGGCATCGAATGGCGGCCCCCAGCCGCGCGTTTCATCGCCTTGAGGCGGCTCGATTTTGAGCACATCTGCGCCGTGATCGGCCAAAATTTGTGTGCAATACGGGCCACCGAGCACGCGAGATAAATCGATGACTTTGATGCCTTGGAGGCTGCCTGTATTCAAAGGGGTTTGCATGTGATGAATCCTCAGAAGACGTCGCTATAGTTTTATGAGCATACAGCGCACATTCGGTGCCGGTGAGCTGCTTAAAACTTACTCCGCTTTTTGCACCGCATGCCCGCCAAAGCCTTGACGCATTTTCGCCAGAAGTTTGCTGCCAAATTCATCGCTGCCTTGGCTCGCAAACCGCGCCATCAAGGCGGTCGTCATGACCGGGGTGGGTACGCCGAGTTCAACGGCTTCAATCGCTGTCCAACGGCCCTCGCCACTGTCGGGCACAAAAGGCTTGACGGTTTGCAGCTTCGCATCTTCCTTGAGCGCGTTGACGGTTAAATCCAGCAACCACGAGCGCACCACGCTGCCATGGCGCCAGAGCTCGCCAACGTTTGCTAAATCAAGATCAAATTCTTTCTTCGCGCCCATCAGCGCAAAGCCTTCGGCGAAGGCTTGCATCATGCCGTATTCGATGCCGTTGTGAATCATTTTGACGAAGTGCCCA
>JANMFP010000449.1:0-1939 GCA_031378135.1 Variovorax sp.
GTCGCAAACGCCCCTACCGCAACGCGCCACGCACTTTGGATTTAGACATCTTGCTGTATGGCGATGCACGGATTGAGAGCGATGCACTCACTATTCCTCACCCGCGTATGTGGCAGCGTGCCTTTGTATTACAGCCCTTGCATGAAATCGCGCCAGAGATCGTAAGCGCTGCTGCTTTGCTGGCGGTGGCCGATCAGCGGATCGACAAAATCGAAAAGACCCAGTCCATCACCAGCCGTAAAACCTAGGCCAAGTGGTCTGCACGGCATCGCCCTGCACAGCTTGGTATTCTGGAAACTGCGCTGCTGTGGCGCAGGCATGGTTGGGCATGATGCGCAGCAAAGTTCCTACAGGCAGGGTGCGAACAATATTGGCATCTATAGCGGCATCAGACAAGCCGTTGCGCGAGATGATGCCGTGCTCTTGATTGGCGCTACTGATCGTGTAGCCTGCAAGCGGCTTACCTTGCGAATCGCACACTTGGCCATAGCCAAAATCGCAAGCCTGCGATTGCGTACCTCTGTCGCGGCTCATCGCCATCCAGCCGGCATCCACAATCGCCCAGCCTTTGTCAGCTTGATGGCCAATCACGGTGGTGAGCACGGAGAGCGCAATATCTTCCTCGCTGCACACGCCTACATTGCGCATCACCAAATCGAAGAACACATAGACGCCAGCGCGCACTTCTGTGACGCCTTCTAAATGTTGTGCATTGAGCGCAGTAGGTGTGGAGCCCACGCTTACAGTCGCGCAAGGCAGGCCCGCTTCGCGCAGGCGCTCGGCGGCGCGCACGCAGCGGCTGCGCTCCTGCTCGGCCATGGCTTGCAATGCCTCGGGCGTATTCAATGCATAGCTGCCGCCCGCATGCGTCATCACGCCGCCGAGCGCGCTTGCCTGATTCAAGATGCGGCCAATAGCGATCAAGTCATCATTCTCAGGCTTCACGCCTGAGCGATGGCCATCGGTATCGATTTCAATCCATACCTCAAACTTCACGCCGTGTTCAGCAGAAAAAGTGGCAATAGCGCCTGCAGATTCAGCGCTATCAGCTATGATTTTAAGAGCGCAGCCTTGTTTGATGAGCGCAGCAGCAACTCTGAGCTTAGGCGCAGCCATACCCACCGCATACAGAATATCGCGCACACCCGCAGCAAAAAACTGCTCCGCTTCTTTGAGCGTCGATACCGTGATGCCACGCGCGCCTGCATCGATCTGCGCTTGCGCAATCGGCAAACACTTGGTGGTCTTCACATGCGGGCGAAATGCTACGCCAAGACTGTTCATCCGCGATTGCATGCGCGCGATGTTGCGCTGCATGCGGGCGGTGTCTACCAAGGCAGCGGGGGTGTTGAGGTCGGCAAGAGAAGTCATGCCCGCACTATAGCGCCATCACCGTTTAAGATTTTCAGCGCAACTTTTGCTCAAACTTCTTCGCATACAGCGCCACCACCCAATCCACAAACACACGCAGCCGCGCGCTTAAATGGCGATTGCGCGGATACATCACATACAGCGGCAATTGCCCTGCGCCCCAAGCTTTGAGCACCTGCACCAGTGCGCCGCTTTTTACAAGCCGCGAAATCTCGTGCGTACGTGGTATCTGCGCCAAACCCATCCCTGATACGGTTAGCGCCACATGCGTATCTGCGTCATTGGCCGCCGCTTGGTGGGGCAGGTGCATGCTGAGGCTCTTGCCTTTTTTGTCTTCAAAATCAAAGGGGAACACGCGGCCCGTTTTGGCGCTGAAAAAATTCACGGCCATGTGACCCGCCAAATCATCGGGTGATTTGGGTGTGCCACGCGCCTTCAAATAGCTCGGCGCGGCCACGGTGATCACTTCAAACGCGCCCAGCTTGCGCGCCACCAGCAGCTCATCGTGCAGCGCGCCACCGCGAATCACGCAATCCACGCCTTCCACCACCAGATCCACCGGGCGATC
>JANMFP010000451.1:0-2164 GCA_031378135.1 Variovorax sp.
GCTTACGCCGACCAACTCAGAGTCGCGGGGGTGACGGTGGATTTGGAGATTTATCGCGGCGTGACGCATGAATTCATCAAAATGGGGCGCGTGATCCCTGAGGCGCGGCAGTTTCATCAAGATGCTGCGAGCGCCCTAAGAACAGCGTTTGACCCAACAGCATTTAACCTTTAAACCTTTCGATTCATGAACCGACAAAGCTTCCGATTCTTTCACCGCCTGCGCGTGCGCTGGGCCGAGGTGGACATGCAAAAGATCGTCTTCAACGGCCATTATTTGATGTATCTTGACACCGCTGTGGCCGATTATTGGCGCGCGCTGGCGCTGCCTTATGAGGAGGCCATGCACAAGATGGGTGGCGATCTGTATGTCAAGAAAGGCATGCTGGAATACAACGCTTCGGCCAAGTACGACGATGTGCTCGATATCGGCATGCGCTGCGAGAAGATTGGTCATTCTTCGATGCTGATGCATGGCGGCATTTTTCATGGCGATAAGCTGCTTGTGAGCGGGGAGTTGCTGTACGTCTATGCCAACCCGGCTACGCAAACTTCGATGCGCGTGCCGGACAATTTGCGCAGCTTACTCGAAGGCTTTGAGAAAGGCGAGGCCATGACGCGCATCGAGGTGGGCACTTGGCAGCAGCTGGAGCGTGATGCCAGCAGCGTGCGCACGGAAGTGTTCGTTGAGGAGCAGGGCATCTCGCGCGAAGATGAATGGGATGCGGCTGACAGCTCGGCTGTGCATGCCGTGGTCTACAACCGAATCAACATGCCGCTGGCCACCGGGCGCTTGCTCGTTGCTGCGCCCGGCGTGGGCAAGATTGGGCGCATGGCCAGCAAGCGTGTTCTTCGCGGCAGCCAACTGGGGCGGCAAGTGCTCGAAGCCTTGACCGCAAAAGCCAAACAGCGCGGTGATCAAGAAGTCATTCTCCATGCGCAGATGAGCGCGGCTGGCTTCTACGCCAAATCTGGTTTCCAAGAGCGCGGCGAGCCGTTTGATGAAGTAGGCATCGCGCATATTGAAATGTTTAAACCACTTTAGAAAGTCAACCCATGAACATCACCGAGCTCCTCAGCACCCCCCAAGCCGCCACGCGCATTGCAGATGCTGCCAGCGTCGATGCAGCAATCCTTAGCCGCTATTCCAACCGCGCCTTCCTCCCCAAACCCGTCGAAAAAGACAAGATCGAACATATTCTGCAAATTGCCAGCCGCGCCCCCAGCGGCACGAACACGCAGCCTTGGAAGGTCTATGTCTTGCAAGGCGCCAAGCGCGATGAATTGGTGAGCAAAGTCTGCACCGCGCACGATGCGATTGCCGCCAACCCGGAGCTCGCCAAAGAGCATGCCGAGGCTTACGACTATTACCCCGAAAAATGGGTCTCGCCGTATATCGACCGCCGCCGCGAATGCGGCTTTGGCCTCTATGGCGTGCTTGGCATTGCCAAGGGCGACAAAGCCGCCATGCATGCGCAGCAGCAGCGTAATTTCAAATTGTTTGATGCGCCGGTTGGCCTGATGTTCACCCTCGACAAAGTGATGGGGCGTGGCAGTTTGCTCGATTACGGGATGTTTTTGCAGAGCCTGATGGTGGCTGCTCGGGCGCAAGGTTTGCATACCTGCCCGCAGGCGGCATGGAATGGTTTTAGCGCCATTATTCTGCCGCTGATTGGTGCGGCTGAGAATGAAATGCTGGTCTGCGGGATGAGCCTGGGCTATGCCGATGAAGCCGCTCTGGTGAACACTTTCGCTACGACACGGGTGGATGCGAAGGATTTTTCTGTCTGGCTTTAAGGCGCTATTTGATGGAAGACAGTGGGCTGGGCCGCGAGCCCATGCCTTTGGATAGCACGCCTTCAAACTGAACATTGATGCTGCGCAAATGCGCTGCTGCGACACGCTCGCCGTGCAGCGTAGACAAGGCGCCCATCCATTCACTGCGCAAATACCAAAGTGCTTCAGTGTCCGCTGCAAACATCAGCCTCCGTCGCAGGGAGGGATAGGTTTGCGCACCGTTATCGCCAAGCGTGCTCAACATGGAGAGCCTGATTTCTTCGGTTCGCTCCTCTAGCTCTGCCTCTGAGGGCGCTGGCGCCATGCCCACTACACCCCAAAAGGAAGCCGATGCTGATTTAAGCCAACTCATCGAAAATCACCTGTTT
>JANMFP010000478.1:0-3547 GCA_031378135.1 Variovorax sp.
GCGATTACATTGAAAACCATGTGCGTGCCTTAACGCATGAACTCAAAAGCCCCGTCGCTGCGATTCGCGCCTCGGGCGAGCTGCTAGAGGGCGATTTGCCGCCAGCAGACAGGCAGCGCTTTGCAGCACAAGTGGTGGCGCAAAGCCAACGCCTAGAGCGCATCGTCGCGCAGATGCTGCATCTCTCGCGCTTAGAGCAGCAAGCCACATCTGGCGGGCGCTTGCTGCAGCTCACGCGCCAGAGCCTGCATGAGGTGGTGCAACGCGCTATCGCGCAAATGCAATCTGCAAGCGATATCAAAAGCATAGCAATCCGCGCATATTCTATGCCGGCCAATAGCCAATTTGAATCAAAAATTGAGGCAGATTTATTACTTTTAGCGCTTTCCAACCTGCTCGATAACGCCATGGATTTTTCTCCGAGAGGCAGCGCCATTGACATCATCATCAGCCGTGAAAATGAATGGCATGTGATCGCCGTGCAAGACGCTGGCTGCGGCGTGCCCGATTACGCGTTGCCTCGTTTGGGCGAGCGCTTTTTCAGCACAGCCCGCCCAGGCGGTGAGCGCTCCGGCAGCGGCTTGGGCCTTGCCATCGTGCAGGGCATCATGCGCTTGCATGGCGGGCAATTGCGCATGAAAAACACATCGCCGGGTTTTCGCGCGGAGTTGATACTGCCAACATAAGCCTGGTTCACACTCGCTTCACAAACTTCAAACTGCGCTCACGCAAGCGCCGCACAGTTGCTCTATCAACCACGGAGCAATCATGAAAAACACCCTACTCCCCAAACTGCTGACTCTGGCTGGCGCAGTTCTTGTGCTGGCCATTTTTCTGCACATGATCCAAGGCATCATTGCAGAGCGGCAGCACTATCGGCAAGAAGCCTTGAGCAGCGTGAGCAACAGCGTGGCAGGCGCGCAAACGCTGCTTGGCCCCGTGCTATTTATGAGCTGCACAGAAAGCTGGACCGAACATAACAAAGATGGCAAAAATGTTGTCAGCAGCGAAGAAAAGCGCGAATTTATCCTGACCAGCACGCCGCAAACTTTGAACATTCAAAGCCAAGTGAGCACCGAAGCTCGCTCGCGCAGCATTTATCAAGCGCAGGTGCTCAGTACCAAAGCTTTGCTCAAAGCGAATTTCGAGCCCGGTGAAATGCTCAAACCAAACACCACGGTGGCTGGCTCGCGCATGCAATGTGGCGCACCGATATTGATGCTCGCCCTGGATGATCCGCGCGGCATCCGCCATGTGAGCGCACAATTCAATGGGCAAGATTACAAACTCAAAGCTGGCACGCAGCATCCCACCTACAAACGCGGCATGCACGCCAGCCTGCCGCCCGCAGCCATCGCCGCCAGCGAAAAAGGCTGGAGCGCTGAGCTCACGGTGGAATTCGTGGGCACGCAGCAGCTGGGCATCGTGCCGCTGGGCGAGACGACCACCATCAAGATGAGCAGCAACTGGCCGCATCCCTCGTTCACAGGCCGCTTCGCGCCCTCCGAGCGCAAGATCAGCCCCGGCCAGGGCTTCACGGCTGAATGGCGGCTCAATTCAGTGGCCACGAATGCCGCAGAGCAAGTGGGCAACGCCATGCCCTTATGTGATGCGCAGCATGAGCAAGCCAAGGATTGCGCGGAGAGCGTGCAAGTGGCTTTTATTGAGCCCGTGAACGCTTATTCGCTGAGTGATCGTGCAAGCAAATATGGCTTGCTTTTCGTGGTGCTCACTTTCGTCGCAGTCGGTTTGTTTGAGGTGATGAAAAAGCTGCGCGTTCATCCTGTGCAATATTTGCTGGCGGGCGCTGCGATTTGCACCTTCTTCTTACTGCTCGTCTCGCTCAGCGAACACATCGGCTTTGCGCGAGCCTATGCGACAGGTGCAAGCGCAACGGTGCTGCTGCTCACCTACTACGCCAGCTACATGCTCGGCGGCAAACTGCGCGGCCTGCCTTTTGGCGCAGGCATCGCCCTGCTTTATGCCTTCATGTATGTGTTGCTGCAACTGGAGCAAACCGCTCTCGTGATGGGATCCGTGATGCTCTTCATCGCTCTGGCCATCGTGATGACACTGACTCGAAAGATCAATTGGTATGAACAATTCTCAAGCAAACCTGCGGCTCAAGTTGATCCAGAGGCTGCTTAATTGGAGGCCCGCGCGGCCTTACCGCGCGCTGATGTAATGGCCTTACCGAGCGCTCATTTAACGGCCCTATAGAGAACTATTGTGATCATGTTAGGCTTAGGAAATAACTTTACTAAGCCTCTCATGGATACCAAAGCCCTCGTCACCTTGCTGGCCATCGTTAACCCGCTGGCCTGCGTCCCTTTCTTCATCCATTACACGCAAGGCTTCTCGCGCGAGCAGAGGAAACGCACGATTCTGGTTGCGAGCTTCAGCACCTTTGTGGTGATTGCGCTTTCTGCTTTGCTCGGGCTCAAGCTCTTGGAATTTTTCGGTATCACTCTGGCGAGCTTCCAGGTCGGTGGCGGCATGCTGCTTCTTACGTCATCGCTAGCGATGCTCAACGCCCAACCTGCAGAGGCCAAATCCGCACAAGCCGATATGAACGATGCTGAGATGGCCGCACGCACAAGCATCGCCGTGGTGCCGCTCACGATTCCGCTGCTCACAGGCCCAGCCACGATGTCAACCGTGGTGATCTACGCTGAGAAAGCCAAGACCTTTTTGCAACTGGGCACCTTGGTCGGCTACGGCGTGGTCATCGCGCTGGCTACTGCGCTTTGCTTTTCGCTCGCCACGCCGATTGCCCGCGTGCTCGGCAAAACCGGCATCAACGTGATGACGCGCCTGATGGGCCTGATTCTCGCTGCCTTGTCTGTAGAAGTGATGGCCGATGGGCTGACGAAGCTCTTTCCCGCTTTGGGGAAATAAGTCGCCTGCCCATCAGCTCAAATGCTTGCCGATCAGCCCAGCGATTTCAAACATCGTCACCGATGCCTTGCCAAAGACGGGTTGGAGCTTGGCATCGGCATTGATGGTTCGTTTGTCTTTGGCGTCTTGTAGGTTTTGGGCTTTGATGTAGTCCCACAACTTTTTGGTGACTTCCCCGCGACCGTACAAGCCATCGCCGATCACGGCAGCTAAATCTGCGCTCGGCTTGAGCGTTCCCGCTCTTGGAGCCGCTTTCGCTTTGGGCACTGCAACTTTTTTCGCTGCTACCTTTTTAGCTGCTGGTGCTTTCTTCGCTGCAACTTTCTTTGCGGCTGGCGTCTTAGAAGCTGTAGCCTTACCAGCGACTTTCTTCGCAAACGGCGTTTTGCCCGCTGCCGTTTTACGCGGTGGGTATTTGCTATCGCGTGGCTCGAAGGCGAAACTCACCTTGCCGGCTTCAGCATCCCAAGCGAGGAAGGCCTTGAAGGCGCGGCGGGTGCGCATGCTGACGAATTTGTCGAGCAAATCGGTTTTGCCCGTCTCAAGCAGCTTGGTCATTTGCTCTCGCTCAATCGGCTGCTGCAAGATGATTTGGCCGCTCTTGAAATCACAGCTCGGTGTGGGCTGCTCGTTAGTAGGCACAGATTTT
>JANMFP010000497.1:0-2532 GCA_031378135.1 Variovorax sp.
AATCGCGAAACGCCGCACCGCGTAAGCCGATTTATACCGCATTTTTCCGTCCTGACTACGCTGCTTTCCGTGCGTCAACCAACCATCCAGCGGAAACCATTGGGTGTTTGAATCAGAAATTTTTTGGAAGGCGCGCGGGGAGAGGGTTGGATTGTGATGGTCGCAATCGCGTGTGTTTTCAAAAAGATTTCTGAGGCAAATGCCCGATGGTACGCCGCAGGCGAGCGGGTGGAGTGAAACGGTTGAGCGCTACGCACTTATGAATTCAGCTGTGTTGGAGTTTTTGCCAGATAAGTTTTTCACCAGTTTTACAAGCGTTTTAGGCCAGTAGCCGGCATAGAAACTGCGCAGGGTGCTATTGAATTAGTAGTACCTGAATCTGGCGCTGCCCGCTACATACGAGGCCCTTGGCAGAGCTTAACGATGCGCGACAGTGGCGCGGGTTCTCTTGAGTGGGATGCTTGATGTTGTTGCCTCTAATCGCTCAGCCAACCAAACCTTGATCACAGACTGCCTCGTCACGCCGAGTTTGCTGGCTTCACGATCCAGCGAATCGATCATCCAAGTCGGAAAATCAACATTCACTCTTTTTTGATCTTGCAGCACACGCTTGGCTTTGGATAAATCCAAGGCGGCTGTGATGTCGACACCATCGTCGAACTGCTGCTCAAATTTTTTAGTTTTCATAAAGTTTCACCTCTTCTGGCCAAGCGCGGCGAACGGATATCAACCATATTTTGGCGCCTCAATAAGTAAGAGTCAACCGAGACAATGGCCAGATTTATAGCGTTTTAGGCAGATAGCCGGCGTATTTATTGCGGATACTGCTATAAATTTAGGAATCATCTCATTTTGCGGACCGATATCCAAGGCTTTGTCTGACATCCTTGCGCGTAGCTGGCTGACATCTTCGAACGGGCATAACGCCTACGATGAATCATTCAACTCAAGGATGTATTCATGAAATTCTCTTCCCGCCGTTTATTGATTCTTGCTCCGATTTTTGGTGCACTCGTTCTTTCCGCATGCGGAGGCAGTGATACAGAAGATCGTTTAGATGTTGCTGATCCGAATTTGCGCTTTGTGCATGCCTCGCCTTTGGCACCGCAAGTGACGTTGTTTCGAGATAACGTCAAACAGGCAGATGCGACGGATGTGTCTTACAAGTTTGCCTCCGATTACTTTGATGTCAGCACCAGCAGTGCGTTGTGGTCTGTGAAAACTTCCGTGGGTGATGTGCTCGTTGGCGAACAACAGATCAATCCTTCGCGTGGCACCAAATACACCATCGTTGCTCTGCCCTCATCGAACACGGCCAACAGCATCTACGTGATCGCTGATCCATACAACAAGTCCTTAACCAGTGACAAGGCCAAATTAAGAGTGATGAACGCGGCATACAACATCAGCAGCATTGATATTTATCTCAATGCAGTGGGCACAGACATAGCAGCGGCGGGCATTAACCCTCGAATTGCCGCAACGGCCTACAAGACTTCTGGCCCCGCATCGGGCAATGATTCTTTGGATATCGATGCAGGCACCTATCAATTGGTCATGACGTCAAGCGGCACAAAAAATGTATTGTTCAAAGGCGTCATTGGCATCGTAAAAAACCAAGACATACTTTTGTTGACCGTGCCAGACAATCTATTGACCGGAACGATCAAGCCCTTGGTGAAGATTGAAGGCACGCCAGGCAGCTCAGAATTGCCAGCATCGTGATTGGCGCTGCGCTGATTCAACCAAAGTCGAAGGAAAAATCCATGGGCACAACTCAGCACCACATGAGCGATCTGTTCGCGCAACTCGGGTTGCCCAACGATGATCAAAGCATTGCCGATTTCTTGCTCTTGCACACCACCAAGGTAAAAGACTTTCGCTTGCCTGATCTTCCTTTTTGGAGCATTTCTCAAGCGGCTTTTCTCAAAGAATCCCTCGTTCAAGATTCTGAATGGTCTGGGCTCGCTGATCAGCTCAGCAGCGCTTTGCGCGCGCCAAAAGATGCCACTTGATTGACGCCACTTGAATGGAAATACCTATGATCCCCATGAATCAGCACCTACAAAAAAGCCTCCACACCCCGGGCGAAACTGAGCCCATCTCAGAGCCCACGCCCCCTCTCATACCCAGGCCCGTGCGTGAGCCTGTACCCGAGCCCATCTCCGATCCCAAGCCCGATCCGATCATTGCGCAGGCTAAGCGGGTCTTCAGCCTAGGCAGTACAAATCGGACAACTGGCGGATGAGCGCCATCGCCTCAGTGATCCCCATCCTCCCCACGGCCGTTGTTCGCACAGGGCAAATCCCAGCGGCCATGGAGCGCACGGAGTTTGGCGTGCGGTTTCGCGCCTCTTATGCCCACGACGCGTTTCGCGCAGAAGACGCAGCAATTGCCAAGCTGGAGGCCATCGCATGGGAGGGCTACACCACCAACCGCAAAACGCTCGCCACACAAGCAGGAGGCATTGGATATGCTGATCCTGACTACGCGATTTCTACGGAGTGGTTGGAGACAAAAAAGAAAATCGAG
>JANMFP010000531.1:0-5194 GCA_031378135.1 Variovorax sp.
GCAAGGCTTCGCAGACTATCGCTTAGACAATGTCGCCAACACGATCTACGATTTTGTGTGGAATGAATTCTGCGATTGGTATTTAGAAATTGCGAAAGTGCAAATCCAAACCGGCAATGAAAGCCAGCAACGCGCGACGCGCCGCACATTGATCCGCACCATCGAATGCATCATGCGCCTCGCGCATCCGATCATTCCCTTCATCACGGAAGAGCTGTGGCAAAAAGTGGCTCCAGTCGCCGGCCTTGAAGGCGACTCTGTGGCCATCGCCCGCTACCCACAAGCCCAACCCGAAAAGATTGACCCCGCAGCGATTGCGCACGTCACAACACTCAAATCCATCGTTGATGCCTGCCGCAATCTTCGAGGCGAGATGAATGTGAGCCCTGCCCAGCGCTTGCCGATGTTCGTTACTGGTGATGCCGACTTCATCACCCAAAGCGCTGAGGTGCTCAAAGCACTGGCCAAGCTATCCGATGTGAAAACTTATCCCACGGAAGCCGAATGGGCCGAGGCCAGCGGCGCATCGCCCACTGCCGTCGTCGGCGAGGCACGCTTGTCGTTGTTCGTGGAAGTGAATGTGGCCGCTGAGAAAGCGCGTTTAACCAAAGAGCTTGCTCGCTTGGAGGGTGAAGTCATCAAAGCCAACAACAAGTTAGGTAACGAAGCTTTTGTCGCCAAAGCCCCACCCGCCGTGCTCGATCAAGAGCGCAAGCGCTTAGGTGATTTCTCTGCCACTTTGGACAAATTGCGCGAGCAGATCAAACGCTTGGGATAAAGCAAAAATGCGCTGCTTGCTACAAATTAAGTAGCATGCAGCGCAGCATATTTGCCGGCTAAAGGCTGATTTATCTCAAAAATCAGCACTCCATTGATCTTAGCGACGACGCATCACGTGAATGAAATCAACACCAGCAGTTTGTTGATCCACCAGCTCATTCCCAGTCTGCTTCGCAAACGCTTGAAAATCGCGCACCGAGCCAGGATCCGTCGCCACAATTTTGAGCATTTGGCCACTGGCCATATCCGTCAAAGCTTTCTTGGCTTTAAGAATAGGCAGCGGGCAATTGAGGCCGCGGGTGTCGATTTCTTTGTCAATGTTCATGATGATGGAAATATGAAAAGGAATTAAATGGGGGCAGATACTATTTAATAGACTGCACTGCTTGTGCAATCGTGTAGCAACATTATCGCTTGCTCCACTCCACGAATTCTGGCTCGATATTTTTAACCTTTTTGAGCCAATCAGCCATCGCGTAACCCGTACCAGCTGGCCAGCATTTGATCGCCTCGTAGTCAAACAACTTGTATTCGGCCAGCTCTGGCGACAACACCACCTCGCCTTGCGCGACAACGTGATAAGCAATGATGACTTGGTTCATACGCTGGAAGTCGTAAGCGCCCACCAAATTCACCTCGCTGCAATCGAGGTTGGTTTCTTCCTTCACCTCGCGTGCGATGCCGTCCTGCGGCGATTCGCCAGCCTCCATGAACCCTGTGATGAGCGCAAACATTTTGCCTGGCCAAGCCGCATTGCGAGCGAGCAAAATCTGCCCGTTATATTCAACAATCGCTGCGAGAACGGGTGTGGGATTGTTCCAATGGGTGAAGCCGCAAGCGGGGCAACGCAGGCGCTCTTTCTCGCCGCCATCTTCCATTTGCGTTGCTAACGCTAAGGGCGTAGCGCATTGTGGGCAGTACTTAAATGCGGAATTCATATCTTATTCACGGTATTAATTTGATAGCAGCCTGCGCAGTATATATGCCGGCTAGAGGCCTTTTTTTCTTAAATTTACGCAGGAAATACACCCGTAGATAGATAGCGATCACCACGATCACACACAATGAATACGATCACGGCGTTGCGTTCGCGCGCTGCAATCTGCTGCGCCACCCAGCATGCACCCGCAGCGGAAATCCCCGCAAAGATGCCCTCTTCTCGCGCCATTTGGCGGCAAGATTCTTCTGCATCCACTTGGCTCACATAGATCAGTTCATCGACGTTTTTCGGATCATAAATTTTCGGCAAATATTCTTGCGGCCATTTGCGAATGCCGGGAATGCGCGAGCCTTCTGAAGGCTGTGCGCCGATGATTCGAATCGCAGGATTTTTTTCTTTGAGATAGCGCGAGACGCCAGTGATCGTGCCCGTCGTGCCCATAGCACTGACGAAATGCGTGATCTTGCCGTCAGTTTGCTCCCAGATTTCGGGGCCGGTGGTCTCGTAATGAATGCGTGGGTTATCTTGGTTGGCAAATTGATCAAGCACGCGGCCTTTGCCCTCTTTTTGCATGGCGTCCGCTAGATCGCGCGAGTATTCCATGCCGCCGCTTTTGGGCGTCAAGATCAGCTCCGCGCCGAAGGCTTTCATGGTTTGCGCGCGCTCAATCGACAGATCCTCCGGCATGATCAAAATCATACGATAGCCTTTGATCGCAGCAGCCATGGCCAGCGCAATGCCGGTGTTGCCCGACGTTGCTTCTATCAAGGTATAGCCGGGCTTGATATCACCGCGCTCCTCGGCGCGTTTGATCATGGAAAGCGCAGGTCGATCTTTTACGCTGCCAGCAGGATTGTTGCCCTCTAACTTGCCGAGGATCACGTTACCGCGATCGTTGCATATTTGTGCGCTCAGGCGCTGCAGTCGCACCAATGGAGTTTGACCAATGGCGTCTTCAATCGTAGGAAATTTCATCATCATGAGAACTCTGTTGCAGCCCTGTACTGTGCCATAATCTGAAGCTTCGCAGCGTTTGTGAATCCCATACCTGCCCGGGTGGTGAAATTGGTAGACGCAGGGGACTCAAAATCCCCCGCCGCAAGGCGTGCCGGTTCGATTCCGGCCCCGGGCACCACGCTCTGTTTTTTGCGTGATTGTTGTGTTTTTAACCAACAAATCATAGGCACAGGATAAAAGCGCTACTCGCGCAAGCGCTGATACAGGGGTAATTATTGTTTAATCCATCCAACACGCCATCAAGTGCGTATTGAAAACAATAATCAAGTTGGCAGTTGATGCTGTAACAGTGCCTCCCTACGCAGAATTAACCTTGCCCTCGCACTGCAAGCTTGCTAGACTGCATTGGTTGCAAAATATGATATTTCCATGCTGTTTGTAACAGCAATGAATACTTTGAACTACTTTTGAGCTAGGAAGCTGTTTTTGTTATCTAAATTGCTGCGCGCGATAAACGGCAGTCCAGAACGCACTGATTGGGAGAGCATGCTCACGCAAGTGGGCGGGGAAAGCTCTGCGTGGAATGAATCAGACACAACGCGGACTGGCAGCTTCGGTACAAATCGCTTCGTCGCTGCGCCAGATGTGAATGCGCCTGATGTTAATTTGGCTTTATTGGGCTTATCTGGCGAAGAAATTTACGCGCGTTCTAAAGCGATTGCGAAAGAATTACACGCCTTGGCTGAACGTGGCGCAACCGTGCAGCAATGGAACATCCTCATCCGAGACGTCACAGCGCTGGGCGATATGGGGCAAACCATCAATTCATTGGCCGAAGTGAAACTGCGCCGCGTGAAGCCTCAAATTCAGAACATCCCAATGCTGCCGCTGATGGGCAGTATTTTGGCAAAGCGAGCCAACGACTTACGTCGCTCTGGCGTGTTGCTCGTGCCGCAATTGCAAAGTTGTGCCATTGATGGCGATCCTAATTTATGCCGCGCGCTCATTGAGTCAGCCATCGAATGGGCCATTCCCTTTGGTAATCGCCTCACGGTAACGACTGAGCTCTCAAGCTGGGGCGATGCGGCGCGTATGTCGGTGCTGGCTGATCATGTGGTGCGCACCCAAGATGACACGCCTGCCATGGAGCGCACCAGCCTCTTCCTCTGGGAGCTGATCTCCGAGTTGGCCCAGGCCGCTGGCGTGCTTGCCACGCGCTCACAGGTGGATGGCAAAACGGCCATTTCGATTGAGTTTCCTATACAAAACGACAATGACGGTATCGCAAGCCATGATCTGCGTTTGCAAACAGTTGATATGCCCCAGCTCGCACACATGGATGTGCTGGTGTACATCACAACAAATTCTGTGAAGATGGCGGCCGACAAAGCGCTATCCAAGGCCGAATGCCGCATGCGCTTCGCTACCAGCCTGACACATCTCGTTCGGGAATGCGAGATGAGCCTGCCTGCGGCAATGGTGATTGAGTCTGAGCTCATGGATGAAAACGTGCAATCCCTCATCGAGGATCTGCGCCGACATATCAGAAACTTTGCTCTGATTGAATTAGTGAAAGCTGCCAACATTTACGACGTATCTCTACCGGGCAGCAAGAAGCCTTGCCGTTTAAGTGTCGCCAATATCGATGCCAACTTGCGTGACGCTTTGATGTTTGAGTTATCGCAGGCCTAGACCCAATTCAACTCACCCTCTCGGGTGATTTTCAGCCACTATTTTTCTCAGACGTTCTCGGGCCACATGTGTATAAATCGTCGTTGTGGAGATATCTACATGGCCGAGCAACATCTGCACGGCTCTTAAATCTGCGCCGTGATTGAGCAAATGCGTCGCAAAGGCATGACGCAAGGTGTGTGGCGACAGCGGCTTGGTGATGCCTGCTGTCAATGCATGTTTCTTGATGGTCTGCCAAAAAGCAACGCGCGTCATGGCTTCTCCTGCTTTGCTACCGCGCGCTGTGACGAATAAATCTTCGCTGAGTTGCTTTTTCAAAATCTCAGGCCTTGCATCGCGCAAATACCGTGTGATCCAATCGGCCGCATGCTCACCGAAGGGCACAACACGCTCTTTACTGCCTTTACCAAAGGTGCGCAACACATGCTCGGTGAGGCTGACATGATGCACCTTAAGGCTCACGCATTCGCTCACGCGCAAACCGCTGGCATACATCAACTCCAGCATCGCTCTATCGCGCAGGCCCAAGGGCTGCGCCACATCAGGCGCAGCGAGCAGCTGCTCTACATCTGCCTCAGTGAGCGTTTTGGGGATGCGTGGTGCTTGCTTGGCAGCGAGCAGTTTGAGTGTGGGATCAACGCTCATCAAACGCTCGCGCAAACACCAGCGAAAGAAGCGTTTAAAAACAGTAAGGCGGCGATTGGCAGAGGTGGCTTTCGTGCTGCCATGTTTTGCTGCGAAATACTCTCTTAAATCCAATTCTTCAGTGGATTCAATGCTGCGAGCGCTGGTTACAAGCAACCACGCCGCATACAAACTCAAATC
>JANMFP010000609.1:0-8506 GCA_031378135.1 Variovorax sp.
GGAAGGCCGATTTCTTTCGTCCAAATATCGTACGCCTCGTCGTCGTCGATATACACCGTGGCGAGCAATCTCTCCGCTGGCAAACCATACACTTTCGTGAGCAATTCCCAGCCCCACTTGAGCGATTCGCGTTTGAAATAATCGCCAAAGCTCCAATTGCCCAGCATCTCGAAGAAGGTGTGGTGCCGCGCGGTGTAGCCCACGTTTTCCAAATCATTGTGTTTGCCGCCGGCGCGCAAGCAAGCCTGCACCGAAGCCGCGCGCACATACGAGCGCTTGTCATCCCCCAAAAACACATCTTTAAACTGCACCATGCCGCTGTTGGTGAACATCAGCGTGGGGTCGTTGCCGGGCACAAGCGGGCTGCTGGCCACCGCCGTGTGGCCTTGCTTTTCAAAGTAGCCGATAAAGGATTCGCGAATCTCGGCCACGCTGAAAGTTTTAGCGGGCACGAAAGGCTTCAAATGAAGATTCAGAGGAGTGGAATTTGACATAGCCCGTCATTTTAATAGGCTCGCGCCGCTGGCGTTGACTGCACAGGTAAGATTCACGCATGCCCAACGATTCAGTTCAAAACACCGCCTCTAGCCATGCATTCCCCAGCTTTATCATCGGCGTGGCAGGTGGCAGCGGCAGCGGTAAATCTACCGTCACGCGCCAAGTGCTGGCTTCCGTAGGCGCGAACAACGCCGCCGTGTTGATGCAAGACGACTACTATTTGAACGAGACCCAACTCTCGTTTGAAGAGCGCTGCAAGACCAATTACGACCACCCCGATGCGTTTGACTGGCCGCTGCTCATGCAGCATGTTCAGGCTCTCAGAAATGGGCAGGCGATTGATATGCCGATCTACGATTTCGCGCTACACCAGCGCTCCAGCCAAACCGTCGTACTCAAGGCTGCGCCGATCATCGTGATTGAAGGGTTGTTTGCGCTGTTTGATCCGGCGCTGCGCCAGATGATGTCGCTGAAAATTTTTGTGGATACCGCCCCCGATGTGCGTTTCATTCGCCGCCTACAGCGCGATATTGCCGAGCGCGGCCGCAGCGCAGAGAGCGTGATCGAGCAATACCTACAAACCGTGCGCCCCATGCACAAGCAATTCATCGAGCCCACCAAACGCAGCGCCCATGTGATCCTGCCCCATGGCGCCAATGGCCCCGCCGTGGACATGATCACCACCAAGGCGGTGTCATTTATTCGGGAATTGCAGCGCTGAGCTCAGCTACCCGTTGCGCAGCGAAAGAGATCAAGCCGCTTTGCGCATCAATGCATCAGGCAACCCGGATACTGACTCACCGCGTTTTTGTTGGATTTGATCAGCCATCTCACGCGCAATCATCTTCAATTCGCTCGTCGCAAAGCGCTTAAGCGCTTGACGCATCAGCGTTTGATAGCCCATCGCGCCGCCGCGTACTGTGGCTATATTTTTAAAATCTTCAATGAGAGTTTCGGGCAAGCGAATGGAAATCATTCGCAAAGCCAATGCCTCATCAATTTGTGCGTCGAGTTCCACCGACGAAGGTGCAGGCACAGCAAATTGCTCATCTGCACCAAGCTCGCGGTTTTCCCAAGCTTCCAAGGTACCGAGAATTTTCTTAACTTTCATCATTTCTCCAAAAGTCGTTTGACTTCAATCAATAGACCTGTTCGTTCAATAGACTTATCGAGCTAGCGCTTTTCGTGTGTATATACGCTCTTCATCTGCATTCGGCACATAAGCCGTTTTGATGCTCACACGGTCACCCTGGTGCATAAAACATACCTTCAATCGGCGACCGTAATCATTTTCAGAAATAAACCACTGCGTTATCGGGTCTGTTTGGTGATCTTCTCTCGTATCAACCAAAAAACCGTGCGCCCGATTTGCAAAACATTCCCAAATATCGTTTTCGCTCACTGGCGGTGTTTTGGCAGCGAGCTTTTGGCGTATTTTGGGGGACAAATCTAAACGCATATCGTATTCAGCACCATGTTTTCAAGGCTCAATTGTATATACAAAACTATTTCTCAAGTTTATTCCTCGTAAAAATACCGCCACAAATGTGGTGTTTTGCCTACCAACACTGATAGGCGCAAGTCAGGAGGAGAAATTCGCTCATAAATTCATAGCGCCTTGCGCATATTCCATGCCGGCTAGCGCCTCTTTTTGCTAGTTTTTTTGACTTTTTCTGTGGGCAGCAAGCTCGTCAGGCGCTGATACAGCTCAAAGAGGAAGGCTACGCGCTCGGCGTCGGTTTTGTAGCTCTTTTTGCCTTTGACATCGCCGCTGTGAAGCTCGTAGGCTTTGTCTACAGCGGCATCGAGCTTTTGGTGGGCTTTGAGCAAGGCGGGCGGCATGGCCAGCGGGTCGTAGAGATCGGCCAGCGAGCTGCCGGGGAACTGGGCGCGCGCATCGAGCACGGCTTGCGCTCCTGATTCAATAGCACTCCGCGCAGATTTTATGCCGGCTGGAGGCTCTTTTTGATCTGAAAAGAGGAGATCGACGGGCCAAGGGAATGTGTTGTACGTCGTTTTGACTGAGTAGCGCAGATCACTCTTTAAGCGTCCGGCGGTGATATCCACCCAAGCGCGATGCATCGTGCTGGATAAGATTCCAAAGTGAAACAAACTAGCTTCTGGAACAATTTGCAAATCGTTTGCAGCAATGGTTTCTGCTTTCAGATAACCCAATGGCAGGTAGCGGCGGTTTTCTGATGAAGTTCGCGGAATCGCTAAATACTCACCAGCGATTGGTTGCCTATCTTCTGTAAAGCGAGTGGGAATTGCCGCTTTTTCGCGGGTGGCAGCTTTTGCGCTGGCTTCTCGCATAGATTGCACAGCGCGAACGCGTTTTAGCACCTGGGGCATGCTACGCAGCGCTGTTGGTGTGCAATCTTTCAGCCAAAGACAATATCGTATTTCGTTATGCAGAAAACCAACCGCGCCTAAATAGGGGCGAATCCATAGAGCAGCAGCTGGCTCAATTTTGATCAACTCGTCACGTTCGTGTTTAGAAAGAATGAGATGGCCGCCGTCGGCCGGAATACTACCGTTAACGATGGCAGGCACCATGCCGATGGCTTGCATGCGTGCGGCAGCGATAACATTTGGCGCATCTACGAGATAAGGATTAACATTGCTGACGGTAATAGCCACGGGCTCGCCAGCGATGTCTGCATACTCATAAATCGTCTTCGCGCCGCTCCATTCATAGGCAAAGCCGATGACGACGCAATGCACAGCGGCTTTGCCTGAAGCTTCATTGCTCCATTTGAAGGTGCGGTGGGCAAAACCAATCTCAATACCTTGCGCCAAGAGCCAACTCCAGAGCACGCCAACTTGCTCACCTTGGGTGATGCTGTTGGTGGAGACGAATGCAGCTCGCAATGAATTTGATAGCACTCCGCGCAGGTTATTCGCTGGGGAGAGCGGGAAATTGGGGTCAGAGCCCAATTTCGACTGGGCGTTTCCATCGCCGGATGCGCTACCGTCCTGAATTGGGATCCGACCCCAATTTCCCTCGGCTGCTTTCATGTATCGCGCAGCTTTCACATACCAAGCGGCAACGAAATCGAGCAAACCAGCGTTGTCGATGCCTGCGAAGACTTTTGCGACATCCCTGCGCTGCTCATCGCCCATGTATTTAGCGCCCACAAACGGCGGATTACCCAGCACGTAACTGCATCGCGCCGCAGGCAGCACGTCTTCCCAATCCACCTGAAGGGCATTGCCGTGGTGAATATGCGGGGTGCTTTTGAGGGGGAGGCGGTCGAAATATTTGCCAAACTCGTCGGAAAGCTGGCGGTTGATTTGGTGGTCGGTCAACCAGAGTGCAACTTGGGCGATTTGTGCGGGGAATTCCTCGATTTCAATGCCGTAGAACTGATCCACATCCACCGTGGTGAACTGATGCACATCGAGCATTTGCTGGCCATCGGCATACGCGGTGCGCAAAATTTCGGCTTCCAGCTTGCGCAACTCGCGATAAGTGATGACAAGGAAATTTCCACAACCACAGGCGGGGTCAAAAAAATTCAGCAAGCGCAGGCTTTTGTGGAATTCAAAGAGGCGGTTGCGGTTGGTTTTGACTTTTTGAAATTGCGCCCAAAGATCGTCTAAGAACAGCGGCTTGATGAGCTTGAGAATGTTTTCTTCGCTCGTGTAGTGCGCCCCAATATCGCGGCGCACTTTCTCGTTCATCACATCCTGGAACATCGCGCCGAAGATGGCGGGGGAAATCGCGCTCCAGTCGAGCGCAGCTGCTTCTAGCAAAGCTTCACGCGCTGCGTGATCGAGCGCGGGCGTGGAAATGCGCTCAGCGAAAAGCTTGCCGTTGATGTAGCGAAATCCCGCGTAGTTCTCGGCATGGGCTCTCTGGCGCTTATCCTCCGGCGTGTTGAGGATTTCAAACAGCTCGGTGAGCTGGCGGCCTACATCGGCGGGGTCGGTCAATTGATCGAGCAGCTCTTTGAATCGGCTTGCGGGCTGGAAGATGCCCGTGTCATCGGCAAAGAGGCAAAACAAAATGCGCACGAGGAAGACGCGCAGGTCATGGCCGGCATGCTCTGGCGTGCCATCGTATCCGTATCCATTCTTTTTGAGCGCATCATGCAAATCGCGCAAGCGGCGCACGGCTTTGATGTTGACCGGGTCTTGCGGCGCAATCGTTTGCACCTGATAGCCGGGAATGAAGCCAAACAATTTGATGTGTTTGGACAAATCAGCCAGCTTGAAGCGATGCTCTTGATTCGTTTCTAAATCGAAGAGGCGAAATTGCTGAAAATCGCAAACGAGGATGAATCGCGGCAGATCGCGCTCGGGCAGGTTGTCAAAGTATTGCAGGGCTTGGCCAAAGGCGCGATCCAAGTTTTGCCCCGCGCTTTTCATCTCAATCAACAGCTTGCCGCGCCAAAACACATCAATCCAGCCGTTACTGAATTTGCCTTCGGCTTTGGCGAGCTTGACCTGCTGCTCATAGCTAGCCACGCGCTTGGCATCCACACCAAACACATTGAAAAAATCACGCCAGAATTGCTGCGAGAGCGATTTTTCGCTCTGCGCATCGCGATATTCGCGGCTAAAAGCCACGGCACGGTCTCTTATTTCACTCCAACTCAGGGGCATATCAAATCTTTATATTGGTTTGAGTCGCTTTAACTTCTACGATGGTAAACCAAGCTTGAATGCGCTCTCAAACTCGCGGCTTTGATGGGACACTGGGTCGGTAAACGCAAGGTGCTTCGCAAGCAGTTGCAGTGGATTTTCATAGTTCGGCAGATCTGCCTCAGGTGTGAGCACAGGATAAATGCCATCGCCGCAGATCGGTAATCCAAGGGCATGCATATGCACGCGAAGCTGATGGCGTTTGCCTGTGATGGGGCGCAGGCGATAGCGGGCTTGCTCACCTTGGCGTTCGATCCATTCAATCTGCGTTTCACTGTTTGGCTCGCCTTCGGTTTCCGTCATTTGCATGAAGGAATGGGGCGATTCGATAAGGCGGGTTTTGCGCACCAGAGGGAAGCTCAAATCTGGCGAATATGGCGCGATGCATTCATAAGTTTTCGACAGCCGCCGCTCGCGAAACATCGCTGCATACGCATCACGTTCTTCACGGCGAATGCAAAACATCACCAGGCCAGCGGTATCTCGGTCAATCCGGTGCATGGGCGTGAGGTCTGCCAGACCCGTGCGCTTTTTGAGGCGCACGAGCAGCGTTTCTTGCACATAGCCGCCAGTGGGCGTCACGGGCAGGAAATGCGGCTTATCTGCCACCAAAATGTGCGCGTCTTGGTAAATGATGTGCTCATCAAATGGGATGCGATGCTCGATTCCTGCATCGCGCCAATAGTGAATGCGCTGGCCGATGATGTAAGGTGCGTCAAGCGCTAGATGCTGGCCTGCGTCATCAACAACCAAGCCATTTTTTAAACGATTTTCCCAGTCTAGCCGGTGTGAATTGTGCGTGGCACGCTCTAAATAAGATAGCAAGCTAATGGGCTGAATATCAAGAGCTGGCAACACCATCGTGCTCGCGCTCACACCATCGCGCATGGGCAAAGCGCTCTGTGGGCGGCTGCTAGCCATCCAAACGCTTCGCGCGATTGAGCCGCCAATGGATGTCTTCCAACACTTTTTCGCGCACATCTTGCGCGAGGGCGGCGGAGAGTAAATCTTGATCGCTGTAGACCTGATCGACCGTCGTAGGCGTCTCTTGGAGCTTCGTATCGAGCGCAACGCGGCTGTCAAACACGAAGCATTCGCCCTGCCAATCAATGTCTGCATCGGGCATTTCTTTGAAGTAATTCAAGATACCGCCTTGCAGCTGCGCGACTTTCAGCCCCATATCCTGCATCCACACACTGCTTTTTTCGCAGCGGATGCCTCCCGTGCAATACATGGCAACGGTTTTTCCTTGGCTCTTCCACTCCTCAGCATGCGCTTTCACATACTCAGGAAAATCGCGAAAATTAATCACGCCGGGATCAATGGCGCCCTCAAAGTGGCCCAGCCGCCATTCAAAGCTGTTGCGGTTATCGAGCAACACGACATCAGGCCGCTTGATCAGCTCACGCCACTCGCGCGGCGGCACGTCGTTGGCATGAATCTCATCAATCCGCCCCGGCGCATCCACGCCCTCCACGCCCAGCGGCACGATCTCTTTCTTCCAATGCACTTTCATGCGCTTGAAAGGCTGCGTGATGCAGCTCGTGCGCTTGAATCCCATGCCCTTAAACAAGCCAGCGAGCACTGCATCTTGGCTTGCATCCGCCTGCACTGCAGCTTCGAAATCATTCATCTGCGCCGCGCTGCCGGCGAGCATCCCATTGATGCCTTCATTCGCGATCAATATGCTGCCGCGCAGATCTTGGGTGAGCTCACGCAGACGCTGCGAAACAGCCTCGGGCTGCGCAACATGCGCGAATTTGTAGAAGGCGATGTGAAAAAGATCAGACATACGGCACGTATTATCCCAGAGCGTTCAAAGCTGTTTTTAAGCGTATTTTTAAGCGTTTTAGGCAGTTAGCCGGCATAGAATATGCACAGATTGCTATCAAATCAGGAACGATCCCTATCAAGGCGTCACATGCGCCTTCATCCAATCGGGCAGAGCCGCCGCCTTTTGCAGCGGGAAATTCACCCAAATCGTCGTCGCGCCACCCGCTGCGTAAATCACACCCGGCTCATCTGCTCTCTCCATCGTGCCCCAAGTCTCAAAGGTTGTGCGCTGCGGGTCGCTCGCGTACATTTTGATCAGCACGTCCCCCGGATACACGAGCTGCTTATAGAAATTGCAAAACGCATTCACGATCACCGGGCCTTCGCCCGCAGGATCGGGCTGGCAACCTATCGAGCGCATCCACTCGATGCGCACCGTCTCAAGGTAGCGGAAATACAGCGTGTTGTTCACATGCCCCATCGCATCCATATCGCCCCAGCGCATGGGAATGCGCATCTCATAGACCAATTTTTTAAGCTCGGGAATCTCGTATTTCATGCATCAATTATCGCGATGCAGGCTAAGGTGCATTTGTCTCGATACCGAAATGGCATTTTTGTCATACGAAATCACGTTGCAAAAAATAGCCACTGGTCAGCGTTTCACAAGAAAATTCAGCCAAAATCAAGGATTAACTTTGTATGCAGTGCTGATCTCAGCCCATGCAGAACCGAATAACGACAGGAGCCCTCAATGCCTAATACGATGCCGACGACCGCCAGCGCAATGCCCACCATCATCTACACCTACACCGACGAAGCGCCGCTGCTCGCCACAGCCTCTTTCCTGCCCATCATCCGCACTTTCGCCGCGCCTGCTGGCCTCAAAATCGAAACGGCAGACATCTCGGTGGCCGCGCGCGTGCTCTCGCAATTTCCGGAGCATTTGAAGGAAGAGCAGCGCGTGCCTGACACACTTGCCGAGCTGGGCAAGCTCACCTTGAAGCCCGAAGCCAACATCATCAAGCTGCCCAACATCAGCGCGTCTGTCTCCCAGCTCAAAGCCTGCATCAAAGAACTTCAAGGCCAGGGCTATGCCATTCCCGCTTACCCGGAAGACCCAAAAACCGACGAAGAAAAAGCCATTCGCGCCAAATACAACAAATGCATTGGCTCCGCCGTGAACCCCGTGTTGCGCGAAGGCAATTCAGACCGCCGCGCACCCAAAGCCGTGAAAGAATTCGCGCGTAAAAACCCGCACAGCATGGCGGAATGGAGCCAAGCTTCGCGCTCACATGTATCACACATGCACGATGGCGATTTCTATCATGGCGAAAAATCCATGACGCTGGACAAAGCTCGCGATGTGAAAATGGAACTGATCACCAAGAGCGGCAAAGCCGTTGTGCTCAAAGCCAAAGTCTCGCTGCTGGATCGCGAAATCATTGACAGCATGTTCATGAGCAAAAAAGCCCTGCTCGATTTCTATGAAAAAGAAATTGAAGATGCGCATAAAAACGGCATCTTGTTCAGCCTGCACGTCAAAGCCACGATGATGAAGGTCTCGCACCCCATCGTGTTTGGCCAC
>JANMFP010000615.1:0-2170 GCA_031378135.1 Variovorax sp.
TGGGCAAGCTCAATCAAGCGCTGGCTGCGCAATGCGAGCGTGTGACGTTCATGGCGGCGGGATGTGCACTTGCGATCAAGGAGTCTTCGTGAAACGCTTTGCTTTGCTTTTTGCTGTTCTGATTGCGCTGAGCACGCAAGCTTTCAGCGCGAGCATTTCCGTCACGGATGATCGCGGCAAAGCACAACTGTTTGAGACATCACCGCAGCGCATTGTCAGCGTGTTGCCATCGCTGACCGAGAGCGTGTGTGCGCTCGGCGCATGCCAGCGGCTGGTGGGTGTGGATCGGTATTCCAATTGGCCTGCAAGCGTCAAAAAATTGCCACAAGTCGGTGGCGGCTTGGATTTGAATATTGAGGCGATTGTGCGCTTGAAACCTGATGTGGTGCTCTTGGCCACCTCGTCTCGCGCAGGCGAGCGGCTGGAAGCGCTGGGCATCAAGGTGCTGATGTTTGAGCCTTCTTCGCACGATAAGGTGAAAAGTAGTTTGAAGCAGCTGGATGCGCTGCTTGCTACGAATCAAGCCAATGCACTTTGGAAAAAAGTGGAGGAAGATTTTGTGCAAGCTGCCAAGCTCCTGCCGCCTTCTGCGCAGGGCGCGAAAGTGTATTTCGAAGTGGATCGCACGCCCTATGCGGCGAGCGAGGCATCTTTTATTGGCCAGACACTTGGCCAATTGGGTTTGAAAAATATTGTGAGCGCACGACTGGGCGCATTCCCGAAGATCAATCCTGAGTTTGTGGTGCAGCAGCAGCCGGATGTGATTGTGCTCAGCGAGCGGTATGCAGCAGAACTGCCCGAGCGCCCGGGCTGGAAGCAATTGAAGGCGCTGCAAAACAAAGCGGTGTGTGAGCTCACGGCGCTGGAGGGAGATTTGGTGGTGCGAAGTGGGCCGCGCTTGGGCGAAGGCGCGAAGGTGCTGGCGCAATGCATTGCGCGGGTGATGAAGAAATGATGCGGCCAGGCCTGCACGCCAATGTGCTTGCTGCTTGGTTGGTGGGCGCGGCTTTGCTGCTTGCGCTGTTGGGTGTGCAAGTGGGCAGCGATGGCTTTGAAATCTTGAACTACAAAGGGTGGGCAAACTGCGCAAGCTTCGGCCTTCACAGCGCAGATGCAGCCATGCGGCAAGTGATGCTGGAGATTCGCATGCCGCGCGGCTTGGGGGCTTGGGCCGCGGGGGCTTTGCTGGGCCTCTCGGGTGCGCTGGCGCAAGGGCTGTTTCGCAATCCATTGGCCGATCCGTTTTTGCTCGGGAGCGCTTCGGGCGCGACGCTGGGCGTGGTGATCCTGCTCGCTGCTCTGGGCATTTCGCCGATGGCGCTCAGTGCTTTGCAAAGCATTGGGCTGACAGGCGCTGCGTTCGCAGGTGCTTTAGGCGCAGTGAGCCTCACGCTCCTGCTCGCGCAGGGCGTGGCAAGCCCGCTGCGTTTGTTGCTAGCAGGTGTGGTGGTGGGCGTGGTGCTAGGTGCGCTGTCTTCATTGCTGCTCACGCTCGCGCCGCAAGTGATGCTGGCTGTGCAGGGCTTCATGCTGGGGAGCACGAGCTTCTTGGGGTGGAGTTCTGTAGCCATCTTGATGGCTGCATTGGCGCTTTGTTTGCCGATTGCGTGGCTGACTTCGCGAGCCTTGGATGCGCTGCAATTGGGGCAGGCCGCTGCGCAGAGCTTGGGGCTGCCGCTTCCTGCCATTCGCTTGCTGCTCGTCGCCGTGATCTCTCTGGCCACGGGTGCTGCGGTGGCGCAAACGGGATTGATCGCTTTCGTGGGCTTGGCCGCGCCGCATTTGGTGCGCCGCCTATGCCGTGCGCAGCATCGCGCTTTGATCGTACTCAGCAGCTTGTGCGGGGGCGTGTTGCTGCAGGCCTCTGATTTGCTCGCGCGTGGTTTGGCTGCGCCGAGGGAGCTGCCGGTAGGCGTGCTCACGGCGGTTTTAGGAGGCGCTTATTTGCTCTGGCTCATGCGAAAGAGCGCGCAAGGTGAGCTGGCCAGTCATAAGGAGATGCTATGAAAAAAATAGCACTCCGCGCAGTAAATATGCCGGCAACCATCGGAAATCGCTTGATATTGAGCGATGTGAACGTGAGTTTGCCTGCCGGGCGGTGGATCAGCATTGTTGGGCCCAATGGCGCAGGTAAATCGACCTTGCTCAAAGCGCTGGCGGGTTTGCTGCC
>JANMFP010000630.1:0-4689 GCA_031378135.1 Variovorax sp.
TTTCCAAACTGGTTTCAAAGGTGGTGATGTCAATGTTCTGAGCTTTAACCAAAGCAAGCTCCGATTTGTATTTGAGCGAGTTCATCGCCGCATTGCGCAGCAGCGTGATCATGGGCAGAAAAAACTGCGGGCGCACGACATACATCTTTGGGAAACGGTGAAACACATCCACGATTCCCGTGTTGTAAAGCTCGCTATCAGGCTCAATCAGCGAGACCAATACCGCATATTCGCATCCCTTCTCAAGGCGATCCTTGTCCAGCTCTTTCAAGAAATCTTCATTCTTATTCTTCGTCGCTGTGCGGTCGTTCTCATTCTTCATTTCAAACATGATCGAGACAATTTCCGTGCCCGATTCGTCCAAATCGCGAAAAATGTAGTCTCCCTTGCTGCCCGTCCGCGCGTCGTTGTCTTTCTCGAAATAGGCTCTTGGAAACGCAGTCGCTCGAATGCGGTTGAATTCAGTTTCGCAGTGCTGCTCCAGAGTTTCGCCCACCATTTTGGTCGACAAACGTGCCTTCATATCCCGAAGGCGCTCAATCGCATCATCGCGATCCTTGAGCTGAGTTTCATACTTATCCTTGAGCGCCTTCTCCGCCAATTGCTTCTCAAGCTCCGCCCGCGCAAGGCCATTCTTCAGCTCATCGCGCTCCTTCTCAACCACACCCACTGCCTCGTTCATCGCAAGCTTCTTTTCAACGCCGATGGAATCGAGCTTGGCCTTGAGCCCTTGGATCTCCGCATCTTTAGCGGCAGCGGCAAGTTGCAGAGTGCCCGCGAGCTTTGCCTCTGCCAATTCTGAGGCGGCCTGCTGATCGCGCTTCGCTTGGCTTAGTGCATTGGCGAACGCATCCCGCTCTTTCACCACAGCACTCAGCGCCTCAGACACAGCGAGCTTGCGCGCAACATCGCCCGCATCGAGTTTGGCTTTGAGCTCTTGAATTTCGGAGTCTTTGACGACAGCCGATTTTTGCAGCTCACTAGCGGCCTTGGCCTGGGCAAGCTCAACAGCATTGCGCTTATCTTGCTCAGCCAACTCAAGCCGCTCATGCAACTGCTGCTCAAACGCACCATCGCGAACTTGCTTCAAGATATCTGCATAGCCAGCCTCGTCGATTTTGAAGGCTTTGCTGCAGTGAGGGCAGATGATTTCGTGCATGTTCGTTCGTCCTGTTTTTGGTTGTTGTCGTCCAATCGGTCAACTGCGTTTTGCAAACCGAGCTCGGCCTCTTTTCTCTCGGGCTCCCGGCAGGCGGTCTAAAGCGGTTTAGCGACCATATGACAGGCTAGGGCTTCTTTGGTTCAAACCTGCGACGCTAGCGGCCTCTGCCCCTGGGCAATTCTTAGCGGTTCAGGTATGGGCCATTTGAAATCGTTATTGTTAAGTTGCAGTGTCTTTACCGTTGGATGGGGGCCATCTGTGCGCATCTGGGCAGCCCACTCAATCATGACAACTGACAAGTTTGTTGCTCTCGCCAAATCCAACGCCCGATCTTCTTGATGCAAGAAAACGACAGTTGAAAGCGGGATTTTGCGAGCCACATGCAGACGGCTCACGGCTTGAATCCAACGTACAAATATTCGGTAGGTTGTTTGGTCCATCTCCTGCGCAGGGTCATCGAGTGCCATCAACGCGTGCAGAAAACGTCCATGCGAAAGGTACCGGGTAAAGAACCATGCCAGCCCGAGAATATGCTGCTCGGCTTGGTTGAATGCGTATCGGGCCAACAGGTTCTTTCCAATAAGACCATTCGAATCAGTGTTGGGCGCAATCTCGACAGTCAATTTTTGCGCCCCTCTTGAAAGGTTTGGAATCAAGCGAGGATCGCCCCACAGGTTCCAGCGCGCTGGGGTCAAGCCATAGGCAATTTCCTGCCATACGGCTTCCAGTGTGTTTGGTAAATGCTGCTGAACCAACGATGCTGCTGATGAATCAATCAGTTTTTTGATGCGACCCCAACTTTCTGGCGCAATACGAAGGGCTTCACCTTCTGCTGCAATAGTCGATATGGATTCGTACACGCGACCTGCGGCCTCATTTGCTGGTTCGCATGCCAGCATTAGGTCTCGCAATTTTGGTCGTGCAGCGAGTGCAGTGATGGACTGCATAATTAGTGCGTGACCATCTGGCTGTGAAATCAGAGCCGCCAATCCTTGCGGGCCATCCAACTCAAGATTCAACAAGTTAGCTAACTGAGACTGACGAATCTCTGAAAGAGGACACACATCCTGCGTTGCCTGCGCTGACCTAAGTTGCTTCAGCTGACTTTGTTTTTCTCGATAGGTATTTCGAAGTGCTTCCACATGTTGCTGAACGATGACCTGCAACCCGATAACAACACTTTCAATACCTTCTGCATGGACGGCATTGCAGGTGGGGCAGTCTTTCGGATGACTCCCTTTCCATTTAGGCAGTACGTCTCGAACCACACTATTCAAATGTTCATTGCGCAGGCTTAAATCCTGCCCCTGTCGGGTCAGGTCGGCCAGCGTCTTTTCCAGCTCGGCAATAGGACCTGTGGACAGTTCATGGGTGGCATCTGGTACGGCTTGAACCGGTGGGGTTTGTGCCTGCCGAGCCTTCCATGCGGCCCAGGATTTCAAATCCTCTTGAATCTCTTGAAACCGACTTGTTATGGCTTGAATCCTAGGTTCGTATATTCGGTCCAATTCGTCTATGGTTTGAAGAGCGCTCAATCTGGCTTTGAACCAGTCCTCAAGCATTTCTACACCGAAACCAAACTTCTCGGCGTTTGCCATTTTTTCACATAGCTCGTCTCGCCCCGCAGGACTGTCAACCCTTTGCCAGCGCAATCCCGCCGCGCTTGATGGTTCAGTAGCTTCCGGAAAGCGTTTGGCTAATGCACCTAACCAATTGGAGATGCCTTGCCCGCCACTAGGAACATGCTTCCCGAGTTGCATCAACGCGAGCTTGGTAAGTCTCGTACTAGGCTGAGTGATTGCACTATTCAGGCCATGTTCACCCAACCATTCTTTGTATAGCTGGTTGGATTGGTTGTACTCGGTATCCACATATGTCTGCGCTTTATCGGCCAAATCAGAGTAGCCACGCAGAATTTTCAACCCGAGTTCAGCGCCAGCTAGCGAAACGAACATGCGAGCATCTTCTTGTGCCAAAAAAGTACCGTCGGCGGCTTTGAGTCTCTCGCGTGCCTCTTCAAAAGAATTTGCGATGGTTTCAAGAGAATTCGGCAAGTCATTAACCCGAATCACCGTTGTGGCGCCTTCGCGTTGCCTCCTATTGACCAATACACTGGCAACGTAGTTCGTCCTATCCTTCGGGGTCAAGTCCGTTTCATATTCCTTGTCTAGATATTTCTTTTGAACCTGTCCCCGAAGTGTGGACACCAACGAATGCTGTTGCTGGGTTGTTCGCCCAACACATTCAATCATAGTAGCAGCGCCTCCTTGTCTTCATTTTGGTCAACATCTTCTCGTTGGCTCGCCAGCCACGCTTGCTCAAACGCCACGGGCGTCTGATAGCCCAAGCTGCTGTGCGCCCTGTCGTGGTTGTAGTAGCCAATAAACTCCAGCACGTCCTGCCTTGCTTGCTGCCTCGTGTCATATCTTTGCCGATTGACGCATTCCACTTTGAGTGTTCCGTTGACTGACTCCATCGCTGCGTTGTCCCAGCAATTGCCCTTCCTGCTCATGGAGCTGGTCATGCCGCACACGGCTGTGATATCTCGGTAGTCATGCGCTGCATACTGGCTGCCTCGGTCTGAGTGGTGAATCACGCCCGGCACAGGTTGACGATTGAGGAGCGCCACGCGCAGCGCCTCCCTCGTCAACTCTTGCGGCATCTGCGCATCCAGCGCCCAGCCGATGATTTTCTTGCTGAATAAATCCATCACCAGCGCAGCAAACAGCCAACCTTCATTGGTAGGGATGTAGGTGATGTCGGCCACCCATGCTTTGTTGGGTGCATCTTGCGTGAATTGACGATTCAGGACATTGGCAACTACGCCATAGCCGTGCTTGCTGTCCGTGGTGCATATCTTGTATTTGCGCCGAAGTTTGCATTGCAAATCGAGCCGCTTCATTGCTTTGCCCACGCGCTTGTGATTGACAGCAAAGCCTAGCTTGCGCAGCTGATCGGTCATTCGTGGCCTGCCGTAGCGCCGTTTGTGTCGCTGGCTTTGCTGCTGTATGGCAAGGCATAGCTGCTCCTGCTCTTGTGCTCGCTCCCTAGCCTTGTCGCTGTGTACACGCAGCTTGGCTGAGTAGTAGCCGCTTTTGCTGATGCCAAGAGCCGTACATATGACGCTGACTGTCCAGCTTGCTTTGTGCTCATCTATCCAGGCGTACATCACAGCACTTCCCTTGCAAAGTACGCCGTCGCTTTTTTTAAGATATCCCTCTCCATAGTGAGCTTGGCACACAACGCTCGCAGGCGGCTGATCTCTTGATCTTGATCACTGACTTCAGCGACAAATTTAGGACTCTCGCCCCGGCGTACCTTGCTCACCCAGTTCTCCAGCGTCTGCATAGGCATATCAAAGCTGCGCGCTACCTGCGCTAGCGGCAAGCCGGCCTTGATGACTTGACCAACAGCATCTTCTTTGGTCTGCGCTGTATATTTCCTCTTGATTCCTCTGACCATTGGATTTTCCCAAAAAATAAGTTAAAAACTCACTCCTTAGTGTCCACTTTTTGGGGACAAGCTCA
>JANMFP010000018.1:0-12631 GCA_031378135.1 Variovorax sp.
GGGTTTGGGCCAATCACGTTGTTGGCCGCTTTGAGAATCGTATTGGTCGAGCGATAGTTTTGCTCGAGCTTGATGACTTTGAGCGCGGGGAAATCGAGCGGGAGTTTTTTCAGGTTATCCAGCGTCGCGCCGCGCCAGCCATAGATCGATTGATCGTCATCGCCCACGGTGGTGAATCTTGCGGGCGAGCTCATCATTCGTTTCAGCAATTCATACTGCACAGCATTCGTATCTTGATACTCATCGACCAAGATATGCGCGTATTTCTCTCGCCAGATCTGTGCAGGCTGCTCATGGTTCTGTAGCAACTTGAGGGGCAAGCCAATCAAATCATCAAAGTCCACCGCTTGATACGCCGTGAGCCGCTCTTCATAGCGCTCCATGATTTTCGCAGTGATGCGCTCATCGTCATCCTTGGCTTGCGCCATAGCCTGCGCAGAATTGAGGCCCGCATTTTTCCAGCCGCTGATCGCCCATTGCCAAATCCGCGCTTGCTTGTTGTCGGTATTGCTGCCCGCGTCTTTGATCATGGCGAGAACATCGTCGCTGTCCAAAATCGAAAACTGCGCTTTCAGCCCCAGCGCCTCACCGCTCTCGCGCAGCATGCGCACGCCCAGCGCGTGAAAGGTGCAAATTACCACTTGCCCTGCCGCCTTTGCGCCAGCTTTCCCCATCTGCGTCATCAGCAAAGCCTTCGCCCGCTCGCGCATTTCAGCCGCGGCTTTGTTGGTAAACGTGATCGCCGCAATCCGCTCAGGCGGCACGCCGCTTTGAATCAGCCGCGCAATCTTGTGCGTGATCACCCGCGTCTTGCCCGAGCCCGCGCCAGCAAGCACGAGGCAAGGGCCATGCAAAAAATTGACCGCCTCTTGTTGGGCAATGTTTAAACCGGAACCGAGGGAAGACATGCTGTATACACTACTAGTAATTGATGGTATTTTGAGCAGTTTTTATTTATTTGACATGTTAATGTCAAATAAATAAAATTCAATGAATTATTGTTTTAAATCAATATTTCATTAGGGTGTAGATGAGCATGAATTTGCTTGAATTCGTCGAGAAATGGCCTTTTGTGAGGCCATTTAGTCCTTGGCTAAAAGAGCAAAAGAACGAGTCTGCATTGTCGCAGCTTCCGACCTTTCGCCGCGATACGTTTAACGCGATTTTTTCGGATGTGATGCATCTGCCGCAAATGGTGTCCGTCACTGGGCCGCGCCGCGTGGGCAAAACCACCTTGCTCAAACAATGCATACAAAAGCTCATCGCTGACTCATCCGAGCCGCTGGCTCAGGAGCAGCGCATCTTGTATTTTTCGATGGACGATCCCGCTCTAGAACTGCCCGGCGTGAGCACAGATGTGTTTTTCAATGAACTGGTGGCCGCAGCCAACGAATCGGCCAAAGCTGGCGCAGTGTATTTGTTTCTTGACGAGATCCAGCGCTTCCCCCGCTGGGAGCTGTATCTCAAAAAATATTACGACTTGAAAACGCCAGTGAAATTTGTGGTGTCAGGCTCGGCGGCTTCACCGATTTTCAAGAAATCCCGGGAGAGTTTGCTGGGCAGGATCAAGGATTTTCATGTGCTGCCGTTTTCTTTTCGGGAGTGGTTTTGGTATCAAGAAGGAAATGGATTGGCGGCAAAAGAGTCAGCTGCGCATATGAACTTGACCACTGAATTTGGGCATTATTTGCAAAGCATGGCTATAGAACATATTCATCTAATCGCAAATTCACTTGCATATGCGCTCACTATCGAAAGTGAAAGCACATCGGCGGTAGCTGAGCACTTTCTTTTTGAAGGTGGCTTCCCCGAAGTCTGGCAACTCCCCACTTTAGAAGCCAAGCAAATCTACCTCTATCAAAACCAAGTCGAGCGCGTGATCTTTGAAGACCTGCTCATTGCCGCAGAATTTCGCAAACCAGAGATGCTGCGCCGCTTCTATCTTGGGCTGCTCAAAGATCCCGGCAGAGAAAACAACATCGCGCAGGTAGCCAAATCCTTAGAACTGGATCGGCGCACAGTGGAGAGCTACTTTCCGCTACTAGAAGCCACCGATCTCGTTTGGCGTTTGCACAAACACACGTCTACCAAAGCCACACCGAAAGCAGGCAATTTCAAAACCTATCTGGTTGACTTAGCCGTGCGCAATGCAGTGATGAAACTCACTCAAGAGCAGATGGCTGCGGATGCCACGCTCATGGGGCATTACGCAGAAAACGTGGTAGCCAACCATTTGCGTCGCTGGCCGGGCTTGGTGGAGCTTGGTTATTGGCGGCAGGCCAATGATGAGATTGATTTCATCGTCGATCTCGGTGCGCATCAAATTGCCGTGGAAGTGAAATATAAAAATGAGCTGTTACAGCGCGAAGCGCTCAAAGCCGCACGTCTCGCGCATGAGAACAAATGCCAAGCGTGTATCGTTGTCTGCAAAGAGCCTTTGCCCCAAGTTGAGATCGAGAAATGGCAGCGCGTCTCGCCTGTGCCTTTGGCTGTGGTGCCGCTTGCTGCATTTTTAATGCTGTTTTGATTCACTATGATTTTCATAGCGATTCGCCTATATTTCATGCCGGCTAGTGACTGTTTTCACTTTAAAAGTGCTGTTGATTATTTACAAACATACAAATAAAAAACCGCCCGAGGGCGGTTTTTTATTTCAGCAGGTTAGAAAGCTTGTCAAGCCAGCTTAAACGGCATCTCGCGCAGCGGCTTGCCCGTCGCGCGGCGCAGCGAATTCGCAACTGCTGGCGCGAGTGGCGGCAAGCCTGGCTCGCCTATTCCTTTGGGCGCATCGTTGCTCGGCACGATATGCACCGCGATGGGCGGCGCATCGGTGATGCGAGCCATCGGGTATTGGTGGAAATTGCTTTCCTGCACCACGCCGTCTCTCAAAGTGATCGCGGCACCGGGCAGCATGGTGGAAATCGCCATCACAGCTGAGCCTTGGATTTGCGTTTCGATCGAGAGTGGGTTCACTGCAAGGTTGCAATGTACGCCAGCGGTGACGTTCGCGATATTTGGCTTGCCATCTTTCACGCCTGCTTCTACGACATATGCGACCACAGATTCAAAGCTCTCATGCACGGCCACGCCCCAATGCGTGCCTGCAGGCAGCGTTTTCTTGCCGTAGCCCGATTTATCCACCGCTAATTGCAGAGCCGCAACATGGCGCGGATGCTTGGCCATCAGCTTCATGCGATACACCACAGGATCTTGCTTGACAGCATCGGCTACTTCATCAATAAGCGTTTCCATCACATACGCCGTATGCGTCGAACCCACCGAACGCCACCAGAGCGTGGGCACATTGATTTGCGGGTGATGCACCGTCACGTTGATCGGAATGTCGTAGGCGTCTTTCATGCCTTCATGCGTTGTGCCATCCACGCCGTCTTTCACGAGGAAGGCTTCAAATGGCGAGCCTTTCAAGATGCTTTGCGAGACGATCACATGCTCCCAGCCGGCGATATTGCCCTGTGCATCAAAACCGATCTCGGCGCGGTGCGTTGTGAGCGGGCGATAGTAGCCAGCCTTCATATCGTCTTCGCGGCTCCAGACCACTTTTACTGGCGCGCGCTTGCCTGCAGCCGCTAAAGCTTTGGCCACTTGCACCGATTCCACGATGTATTCGCTGGTAGGCACAGCACGCCTGCCGAAGCCACCGCCGGCCATTTGCACGTTGATGTTGATCTGCTCGGGCTTCAAACCCGTTGCGCGAGCAATCGCGCCAGTATCTACGCCGGGCATTTGCGATGCGGTGAATACTTGGCATGAGTCCGCCTTCAAATCCACGGTGCAAGCCAATGGCTCCATCTGCGCGTGATTCAAATACGGGAAGAAAAACTCTGCGCTGATTTTGTTAGGCGCAGCGGCCATCTTCGATGTATCGGCGCTGAGCTTGCCACCGGGCACGGCCATGCCTTTGGTTTTAGCCAGCGCACTGTATTGTTTGCGCATGGCCTCCGTGTCGGCCTTGGGCGCTGCGGCCAGATCCCACTCCACCTTGAGCGCATCGCGCCCCATCTTCGCGGGCCAATAGCCATCGGCCACCACAGCCACGCCTTCGCCGCCACGATCCAGCGGCACCTTCATCACAGCGCGCACGCCTTTGACCTTTTCAGCCGCTGCCGCATCAAAGCTTTTGATCTTGCCGCCGAACACGGGTGGATCCATGATCATCGCAGTCAGCATGCCAGGCAGCTTCACATCCATGCCATATTGCTGAGTGCCCGTGCTCTTGGCGCGCGAGACTTTGAGGCCCATCGGTTTGCCAATGTATTGAAAATCTTTCGCATCTTTCAACGTGATTTTCTCGGGGATCGGCTCCTTCATTGCCGCTTCAAACAACTCGCCATAACCTGCGGATTTACCGCTACCCGTGACCATGCCGTTGGCTGCACTGAGCGAGCTTGCGGGCACATTCCATTGCTTAGCCGCCGCACTCACCAGCATCGCTTGCGTGCGCGCGCCGAGCTCGCGGTATTGCATGTAACTGTTCTTCACAGAATTAGAGCCACCCGTGAGGTGCATGCCCATGAAGGGATCAACGTAGTTGGGCATCGCATTGCCGAAACCAGTTTTCACTTTGTCCCAGCCAATACCCAGCTCTTCGGCGCAGATCATCGCCAGCGCCGTTTCAATGCCTTGGCCCATGTCCATGCGGTTGCACAGCACGGTGGCCACGCCATCTTTGTCAATGGTCACGAATGCGCCGGGGCGTTCGGTGGGCTTTTGACCAGCGGGCACTTGCGGTGCGTTTTGCGCGCGCACTTCGGTTGATGCGAGTGGCATGAAGGCCAGGCCCACTGCGCCGCTCACCGTCATCGTGACGAAGCTGCGGCGGGAAAACTCAGCGGCAGGTTGAGCATTAGCTTCGCGAAGGATTTTGTCGAGATACATGATGATTTCTCCTTCGTGGGTTTAAGCAATCGCCTTGGCAGCATCTTTGACGGCCGCGCGAATGCGCTGATATGTGCCGCAGCGGCACACATTGCCAGCAAGAGCGCCATCAATGTCCGCATCGCTCGGGTTCTTATTGGTGCTGAGCAGCGCCGTCACCGTCATGATCTGCCCGCTTTGGCAATAGCCGCATTGCGCCACATCGTGCTTCACCCAAGCCTGCGTCACAGCCTGGCCGATTTTGTCCGTCGCCTGCGCTTCAATCGTCGTGATCTTTTGCCCCACCGCACTGGATATCGGCGTCACGCAAGAGCGAATCGCCTGCCCATTCATATGCACGGTGCACGCGCCACATAGCGCCATACCGCAGCCAAACTTTGTGCCCGTCATGCTGAGGTTGTCGCGAAGGGCCCAAAGAATTGGCGTGGATGGATCTGCATCGACCGCCATGTTTTTGCCGTTCACATTCAGATTGATCGCCATGTCAGTTGCTCCTTTGATATTGATTCGCATATTACTGCTGAACAAAGAAAATTGCTTGTTACAAATCTCATTGACGGTGTTCGATGTCAGCCCTAATTTCAACGCGGCGGCGGCAAGGCTTGCCCCAGCATGCGCGGCCAGAGCCATGCGAGCAGCTTGCCCGCATCGCCGCGCTCGCCGACATTGGTTGACGGTATGTCACGCCAACCATTCAGCTGCTGCGCATCGCGCTCGGCAATGGCAAAAGTGAACACATAGCCGGGCTCTTGTCCCATGCGCAGATCGGACAGCAGGGCTTTGCCGTTCTTTTCTTGCAACTTGACGAAGCCGCTGGTGAATGCTGTCAAGCGCTGCACGTCTTTGTTGCTTTTGAGCGCATCGCGCAGGGCATCGTCGCTCTTGAAAGGATCAAGCTGAATGCGGCGTTCTTTGTCGAACAGGCTGTAATAGCCTTCTTCAAAACCGCCGGGGCGCAGCACGACGACGCGCCAGAGAATGGTGTTGAGTGGTGCGGGTGTGGCAAAAAACTTTGCATCGCCGATGCCACGCGCAGCCAGTGTTTCGCGCACAACGGAGTGCACATGCATTTGCGCCGTGGCGCTCCAAGCGAGATAGACACATGAGAAACCCAAAGCAAAAGCATTCCAACGCAGCCCCGCAGCCTTGCTCGCGAGCGCCGCAATGACGCCGATCAGCAAAGGCAGTGTGTACAGTGGATCAACGATAAACATGCTACCCAAGCCAAGTGGCTTGTCTGAGAACGGCTGCCAGAGCTGCGTGCCATAAATCGTGAACCAATCGAGGATGGGATGCGTGAACAAGGCGAGCCAGAGCGCAAGCAGCCAACGTTTGAAAAGCGCTTTTTCGCCATGCAAGCTGCTGACCAGCCAGGCCAATAGTGGTGCAAAGAGCGTGAGATAAAACAACCCATGGCTTTGGGCGCGGTGATACACCATATTACTCACCGCATCGCCAAAATCCAGCAAGGCATCCAGATCGGGCAAGGTGCCCGCCACGCCGCCCCAAAACGCCGCTTTCCATACGGCCGTGCGCCGCCCCATCACAGCAACGCTGATGGCGCTGCCTAAAACCAGTTGTGAGAGTGAATCCATACAACGAATCGTAGCCAAATGCACATTGCCCCAGTCATTCATCGGGTTTGCGCCAGCCCATCAGCCAGCATGTCCATACGTCAGCCCGATGCAATCTTGCAGTCAACACAAGCTGAGACAATACAGGCGTGTTACAGATTCTCTACGTCACATTTCCCTTCTTCGCGCTCGTGCTGGCAGGCTATGCGGCGGCGCGACGCGGATTTTTGCCGCTGGCAGCGATTCCGGGCTTAAACGGCTTTGTGCTTTACTTTGCGCTGCCTTGCATGCTCTACCGCTTTGGCAGCTCCACGCCGATTGCTCAGTTGCTCGATGGCGCGGTGTTTGGGGTGTATTTGCTTTGCGCGTTGGTGATGGTGGGTTTTGCGATTTGCATGACGCTCTCTGCACGGATTGATTGGAACAATGCTTCGTTTGGCGCACTGGTGGCAGCGTTTCCGAATACAGGTTTTATGGGCATTCCTCTCTTGGTGGCGCTGCTTGGGCCGCGTGCTGCGGGGCCGGCGATCATCACGATCGTGGTGGATTTGGTGATCACAACTTCTCTGTGTATTGCGTTGTCGCGCTTGGGTTCAGGGCAGGGCGGCGATAAAGGCAGCGCAAGCCAAGCCGCAAAAAACGCACTCAAAGGCGTGGCCTCCAATCCTATGCCATGGGCAATTTTGAGCGGCGCGCTGGTCTCTTGGCTGGAGATTAAGCTGCCGCTGCCGGTGATGCAAACCGTCGGGTTGTTGGCGGATAGCGCATCGCCTGTGGCATTGTTCACGATTGGCGCAGTGTTGGCGCGTTCACAAATGATGGCCAGCAGCGGCCATGCGCCCGCTGTGCCGGCCATGGACTATGTGCCAGTGGCCTTGATGAAATTGGTGCTGCATCCCCTCTTGGTGTTGCTTGTGGGCAGCGCGGCCATCTCGCTGGGCTTGCCTTTGGATCGGTTTGCGCTCGTGGTGATCGTGCTCGTGGCGGCCTTGCCTTCGGCATCGAATGTGTCGCTGCTTGCAGAAAAATTTGATGCAAACAATGGGCGCATTGCGCGCATCATTTTGGTGAGCACTGTGCTCGCGTTTTTTAGCTTCGCAGGCGTGGTGAAATTAGTGGCTCGCTAATATACTGATGCTATTGAATTTTCATTCGGAGCATTCGATGCGCGTCCTCAATCACAGCCTCAGCCTCACCCTATCCATCCTCGCCGCGGCCACGCTTACTGCCTGCGCTACGAACCCCGGTCAAGTGCAAGGCACGGTCAAGCTCACCGTGCTTCACACCAACGATCACCACGGCCGTTTCTGGAAAAACAACGATGGCGAGCTCGGCTTAGCAGCCCGCAAAACTTTGATTGATAGCGTTCGCGCAGAAGTCAAAGCCGCTGGCGGCCATACTTTGCTGCTTGATGGCGGCGATGTAAACACAGGCATCCCCGAGAGTGACACGCAAGATGCCGAGCCAGATTTCAAGGGCATGAAGCTGATTGGTTACGACGCGATGGCGCTGGGCAATCACGAATTCGACAAACCCCTGCCCGTGCTCGCCAAGCAAATGCAATGGGCGGGTTTCCCCATGATCTCGGCCAATATTTATAAAGACGGTCAGCGGCTTTACAAGCCCTACGAGATGTTTGATCGCGGCGGTTTGAAAATCGCTGTGATGGGCTTGACGACGGACGACACGCGAAAAATGACCGATCCCGCCAACACCGGCATGCTCGAATTTCGCAAGCCAGCCGATGAAGCAGCCATCTTAGTGCCCGAGCTGCGAAGAAAAGCACATGTGGTGATCGCTGCCACGCACATGGGGCACTACACGAACGGCAAAAGCGGCGTGAATGCGCCGGGCGATGTGGAGATGGCGCGACAAGTCAGTGGCATTGATTTGATCGTCGGTGGCCACAGTCAAAATCCAGTTTGTATGCTGGAGCAGCTCGGCGCGTCGCGACGTAATGATGCCTATACACCCGGCGCAGCATGCCGGCCAGATGTACAAAATGGCACGATCATTGTGCAAGCGCATGAATGGGGCAAATTCGTGGGGCGTGCAGATTTTGAATATGCAGGCGACCAGCTCAAACTCGTTAAATATGAGCTGCTGCCCGTTAACTTAAAGCGCACCGTCAAAGCACCCGATGGCAAAGACATCAAGCAAACCTACACACCAGAGATCAAAGAAGATGCCACCATGCTCGCCCTGCTCCAGCCTTTCCAAGACAAAGGCCGCGCTGCGCTCGATGTGATCGTGGGCGAGAGCGATGGCTTGCTTGATGGTGCGCGTGAGCGTGTGCGCAGCCAGCCCACCAATATCGGTGTGTTCATCGCCAGCGTGATGATGCAAAAAGCAGGCGCTGATCTGGCCATCATGAATTCCGGCGGCATCCGCGATTCCATGCCCGCCGGCAAGCTCACCTATAAAGATGTGCTCAAAGTCCAGCCCTTTGGCAACATGCTTGCGCACGTCACGTTGAATGGCACAGAGCTCATGGCGTATCTGAACGCCGCCGCAAAAATGAGCGCAGGCTCAGGCGCATTCGCGCAATTTGCCGGTGTGAATTTGGTGATCGAAGGCGGCGCTGTGAAATCGGCCACGATCAAGGGCTTAGCCGTTGATTCCAGCAAAAACTACCGCCTCGCTCTCAACAGCTTCCAAGCTGGCGGCGGCGATGGTTACCCCAAACTCTCCGATCATCCCGGCTATGTGAACACTGGATTTGTTGATGCCGATGTGATGCGCGAATACCTGAGCAAAAATAATATTCGCAGCGCAAATTTCGCGCCGGGTGAGGCTGTGGTGCGGCGCTGATCAATCTCAACCTCCAGCCAGCAGGGTCGCATTGCCTCCTGCTGCTGCAGTGTTCACCGTAATCGTTTGCTCACCGCAGAAGCGATAGAGGTAATGCGGGCCGCCGGCTTTGGGGCCGGTGCCACTTGAAGCCTCTCCGCCGAAGGGCTGCACCCCCACCACGGCGCCGATCATGTTGCGGTTGATGTAGACGTTGCCGATGTGTGAGCTGCGGGCGAGCAGTTGCGCACGGCTGTCGATGCGGGTTTGAATGCCTAGCGTGAGGCCGTAACCCAGCGCGTTGATTTGCTCAATCACGGCACTGGGATCGCCTTTGTAGCGCAGCACATGCAGCACGGGGCCGAAGATTTCTTTTTTCATCTCGGCGATGGAAGTGATTTCTAGCAATTGCGGCGGCAGGAGATTTGCTATATTTTTAATAGCGATCTGCGCAGATTCTTTGCCGGCCACAGATGCATTTAGTGGCTCAAAACGCTTGAAATTTGTTGTATTCAGATAGTTTTGAATGCCTTCGAAGGCTTCCGCGTCAATCAACGGCCCGACATCGGTGTGCATCTCATGCGATGCGCCGATGTTGAGCTCGCTTGCTGCGCCTTGCAGCATCTCAATCACTTTGTCGGCAATGGCATCGTGAACGCACAGCAAGCGCAGCGCGGAACAGCGCTGGCCGGCGCTTTTGAAAGCGCTTTGAATCGCCGCATCGACCACTTGTTCGGGCAGAGCGCTGCTGTCCACCAGCATCGCGTTGATGCCACCCGTCTCGGCGATCAGCGGGATGATCGGGCCATCTTTGGCAGCAAGGTTTCTTGCGATGAGTTTGGCCACGGGTGTGGAGCCAGTGAAGACGACGCCAGCGATGTTTTCAAGAGCAACCAGCGCAGCACCTACCGTCTCACCCGGGCCATGGAGCACTTGCAGTGCATCGGGTGGCACGCCAGCCTCATGCATCAATTTGGCGGCTTCAACCGCAATGGCTGGCGTCTGCTCTGCTGGTTTAGCGAGCACGGTATTGCCTGTGGCGAGCGCTGCAGCCACTTGGCCGAGGAAGATAGCGAGCGGAAAATTCCATGGGCTGATGCATACCCAGACCCCGCGTGCTTTGAGACGCAGCTCGTTGGTCTCACCAGTAGGAGAGGGCATAGAAATCGGCTGCATGATGCGCTCGGCCTCCAGCGCGTAATAGCGCAAGAAATCGACCGCTTCGCGCACTTCGGCAATCGCATCATTCCAAGTTTTAAAGGCTTCTCGGGCGAGCAAGGCGCAGAATTTTGGCGTTTGCGCTTCGAGCATATCGGCGGCTTTTTGCAAAATCGCAGCGCGCTGCTCAACGGGCTGATTGCTCCATTTTTTATAGCACTCCACGCTGGATACATGCCGGGCAGTGGCCAATTTGACATCAAATTCAGGAATTGCGGCGACTTGGGTGGCTGCAAGCGCTTCCTGCATTGGCATGCGTTGTGTGCTGTCTGCCAGATCAAAGCCTGCGCTATTGCGACGACTCTTGCCATGGCCATGCCCAAACAAATTCACTGGCAACGGCATGCTCGGCTGCGCTGACAAATGCAGCGGCGAAGCGAGCAGTTCATCAAGGCGCACATGTTCATCGGTGAGCTGATGCACAAACGATGAATTCGCGCCGTTCTCCAGCAAACGGCGTACGAGGTAAGCGAGTAAATCGCGGTGTGCGCCAACGGGTGCGTAGATGCGCAGCGGGATCAGTGGGTTCTTCAGCACTTCGCGATAAATGCCCTCGCCCATACCGTGCAGGCGCTGGAGCTCGTAGCTTGTACCTTGGCGTTGTGCAAGCTGCGCAATCGCTGCAATCGTCGCTGCGTTATGCGTTGCAAATTGCGAATAAATCACATCACTGCTCTTGAGCATGGCTTGCGCGCAGGCGAGATAGCTCACATCGGTGTGATGCTTGTGGGTGAACACCGGGTAATGGTTCAGCCCCATCTCTTGCGCGCGCTTGATTTCCGCATCCCAATACGCGCCTTTCACAAGCCGACACATGAGGCGGACACCATGCTGCCGCGCCATACTCGCCACAGTGTCAATCAACTCAACCGCGCGGGTTTGGTAGGCCTGCAAAGCGAGCCCCAAGCCCTGCCAAGCGGGAGCATACCGCGCTACTTTTTTCAGCAAAGTATCAAACACTTCGAGCGAGAGCTCGAGCCGATCCACCTCCTCCGCATCAATCGTTAAATTGATGTTGGCAGCAGCGGCCAACTCGCACAATTGCCACACGCGAGGCACGAGCTCAGTCATCACGCGATCTGCATGGCTCCACTCGTAGCGCGGGTGAAGAGCGGAGAGCTTGATAGAAATGCCGTCGGAGGTTTGCGGGGTATTTTTTAAGCCTTTTTGGCCACTAGCCGGCAAAGAATTTGCGCGGGTAGCTATGGTTTTGATAGCGTTGGTATAACTCTCAAAATAGCGATCTGCATCCAGCTGTGTGCGCGCACCTTCGCCCAGCATGTCGAAGCTAAAAACCACGAGTGATTTTTTGCGTTGCGATGCGGCCTCATCCAAAGCCTCATTAATCGTCTGCCCGAGCACGAATTGTTTGCCCATGAGTTGCACGGCGCGCAAGGTGGCAGCAACGACGGTTTTCGCGCCGAGCTTGGCCATGAGGCCAGCCGGTTCGGATTGATTCGGCAAGAAATGTTTGGCTTTTGCAATTGCTAATGCACTCAGGCGCTTCAACGCCCCTTCACCTGCACTTTCAAAATCCGCTGTGGCCAGTTGATCAGCCGTCAAAGCAATCGCCGTGTCTGCATCAGGAATGCGCAGCAGCGCTTCGGCCAAGCGCATCAGCGCCAAGCCCTCAGCACTCGATAGCGGGTATTCGCGCAAGAGCGATTCCATCGCCCAAAACGGCGGTGGATTCTCGCGCACCGCTTGCACCCAAGGTGCGGCTTGGTTCGCTGCGGCTTGCCAATCGAGCGCGCCCTGCAAAGCTGCTAAGCGGCTTGAGACGATCTCGCCTTCGGGGCGATAGGGCGTTGGTAGGCGGTTCGGGAGATGAGCGTTCATAGGTTCAGACCTTGGTAAAGTAATTTGTCTATGATTCCTTGATTTACAATGAATTTCTCGCTAAATTTCAGAAAAATATTAAATAATTCACCATGAATCAAGAAAATACTGAGCAAATCGACAAAATCGACAAAATCGACAAAAAAATCCTCAATGTGCTGCAAGAGGACGGCCGAATCAGCAATTTGAAGCTGGCCGAAGCTGTTGGGCTCTCGCCCACCGCCGTGCTTGCGCGCACGCAGCGCTTGCAGCGCGAAGGCTTTATCTTGGGCTACGAGGCACGGCTCAATCCCGCAAAGCTCGGCCGCGGCATG
>JANMFP010000042.1:0-10697 GCA_031378135.1 Variovorax sp.
ATGATGTTTGCTTCATTCCGGCGGAAGATGGTGGCTATGTGCTGATTGGTTTGAAGAAATTGATCCCCGAAGTTTTTAGCAATATCACTTGGAGCACCAGCGCGGTGCTCGCTCAAAGCTTGGAGCGTTTGAAAGCCGCAGGAGCGAGCGTGGCTCTGCTGCCTACGCTGTGGGATATTGATGAACCAGCGGACTGGCAACGCTTGCAGGCCATGCACCATGCTGCGGTAGAAGAAAGAAATTCATGAATTCAGTGACTCCACCACGCTCAGTATTTCCCAAAGATTTTTATCTTCAACGCTTGTCTCCGCCCAAGGCACAAGTTCACATCGTCATCGACACCGATGCGGCCAACGAAATCGACGATCAATTCGCGCTCGCTTGGGCCTTGCAGCGGCAAGATCGCCTGCACATTCACGGCATCTACGCCACGCCGTTTTCGTTTACACATCGCCGGGCGATGTACCCCAAAGCGGCCCACGACGCGCCGCCCTTCAACGCGCCAGACATCGGCATGCAGCGCAGCTTTGATGAAATTTTGAAGGTGCAAACTTTGCTCGGCATCAAGCAACCCATCCCCACGTTCAAAGGAAGCCCGGGCTACCTCACATCGCTGACTCAACCCATCCGCAGCGATGCGACCGATCACCTCATTGCCACCGCCTTGGCCATGCCGCCCGCTGAGCCTTTGTATGTCGTCGCCATCGGTTGCGCCACGAATGTCGCCAGCGCCCTGCTCCTCGCGCCCGAGATCGCCAGCAAAATTGTGGTGGTGTGGACGAGCGCTTTCCCCTCCCACGCGCCACACGCCAACCAATCGTTCAACTTGGAGCAAGATGTGCTCGCCAGCCAGTGGCTGTATGACAGTGGCGTGCCTGTGGTTTATCTACCAGGCTATCACATCGGTGCGCAATTGCGTTTGTCACTTGCCGAGGTGGAGCGTTTTGTGAAACCGCATGGCGCAGTGGGTAAATATTTGAGCGAACTCTTTGCCAACAACCCGCTTTGGGCGATCACGGGCAAACCGGCGACCGATGCTCACACTTGGGTGATTTGGGATTTGATCAATTTCGCGTGGCTGCTCCATCCCGATTGGGTCTCCACACACATCGTGAACACGCCCATTCTCTCCAACGATCTTCGCTGGCAGCCCAGAGAAAACGCCCAACCGATGCGAGAAGCTTATGCCTTGCAGCGAGATGCGATTTTTAACGACTTCTTTGCCGCCTTGGTCGCATCCAACGCGTAAGATCAAACGTAAGAATATGGGTACCCAAGCGACTCTTCACCATCTTATTCATATTGCAAACCATGACCGAAAACCTCATTAACCGCCGCCACTTCTCCCGCAACGCCCTGCTCGCCAGCGCCGCGCTTCCCGTAGCGCACTTGGGCTTTGCGCAAAGCAGCCCCAACTGGACAGACATTGAACGCAAAGCACGTGGCCAAACCGTCGTGATGAACGCTTGGGGCGGTAGCGAGCGCATCAACGCCTATCTCGTATGGGCAGGCGAAGAAGTGCAAAAGCAATTCGGCGTGAAACTTGAACATGTGAAAGTCACCGACACCGCAGATGTCGTCAAGCGTGTGCGCAACGAAAAAGCCGCGCGCCGCAATACTGATGGCTCGGTCGATCTCGTGTGGATCAATGGCGAAAATTTCCTCGCCATGAAGCGCGAAGCGATGCTTTTTGGCCCTTGGGCGGAGAGCTTGCCTAGCTTTAAATTCGTAGACGTAGAAGGCAAGCCAACCACACGCATCGATTTTGCCGAGCCCGTGCAAGGGCTAGAAGCACCTTGGGGCATGGCTCAATTCACCTTTTTTGCTGACCGCGCCAAAACGCCTAATCCTCCGCGCTCTACTGCCGCCCTGCTCAATTTCGCCAAAACCAATCCCGGCCGCGTCACCTATTCCAAGCCACCCAATTTTCATGGCACGACTTTCCTCAAACAAATCTTGATGGATCTCACGCCCGATCCAACTGCACGCGCTGCACTTTACAAAGCGCATGATGCAGCTTCGTTGGCGAAAGTCACAGAGCCACTGTGGAAACATCTTGACGCGCTGCACCCGCACCTGTGGCGCGCTGGCAAGCAATTCCCCGCCAACGCAGCTGCCATTCGCCAAATGATGGCCGATGGTGAGCTGGCTTTGGCCATCACATTCAATCCGAATGAAGCAGCCAATGAAATCGCCGCTGGCCGGCTTTCAACAAGCGTGATCAGCTATCAATTTGATACTGGCACGATTGGCAACACGCACTTTTTGGCCATTCCCTACAACAGTAAAGTCAAAGAGGCAGCCCAAGTCGTCGCAAACTTTTTGCTCTCACCCGTTGCGCAAGCTCGCAAAGGCGACATCAAAGTCTGGGGTGACCCAACCGTGCTCTCGCCCGCCAAAATGAGCCCGCAAGATGCAGCGCTGTTCAACACCGCGCGCGCACCCGGCCAGCTCGATAAATTTGCACCCGTGATCCCCGAGCCTCATGGCAGCTGGGTTGATCCGATTGAAAAGGAATGGCTGCGTCGCTACGGAGCATGAAGCAGTCTGTTTTTAGCGCAGTGCTGGCATTGCCGATTGCTTCTCTTTTAATAGCAGTAGGTGCTTATATCCTGCCGGCTATCGGCCGATTGGATGCTTGGAATGAGCTTTTTATGGCTCCCAACATCAGCTCAGCCATAGGTATGACGCTGTGGACAGGCTTGGCCTCCACGCTGCTGGCTTGGTCACTCACGGCTTGGCTGATTTCTCAAGCGTTTGGCAAGCCTTGGTGGGCAACTGTCGTACGCAAGCTCGGTGGGTTGCTGGCTGTGCCGCATGCGGCGTTTGCTGTTGGCTTGGTGTTTTTGATTGCGCCCAGTGGGTGGATTTTGCGAGCGTTTTCGCCTTGGCTCACAGGTTACGCACAGCCGCCGCAAATCGCTACATCGCAAGATGCTTACGGCCTCGGGCTGATCGCGATGCTGGTGTTCAAAGAAGTGCCGTTTCTGCTCTGGGCCGCAGCCACGCAACTGCAGCGCGACGATACCGGCGCGCGCTGGCTGCGCGAATCACAAGCGTCGCAAACGCTGGGTTACAGCCGCCAAGCTGCGTTTTGGCAAGTGGTCTGGCCGCAACTTCGCACACGTCTGCTCTGGCCGCTACTGGCCGTACTCGCCTATGGGCTCACCGTCGTCGATGCCGCCTTGATCGCCGGCCCGGGCAGCCCAGCCACGCTTTCTGTGAGCGCTTGGAGCTGGCTGCAAGACAGTGATGAAGCGACGAATGCTGTTGGGGCAGCGGCAGGCTGGTTGCTCACGGCATTGGTGGCCGTTTGTGCGGGAGTGACTTGGGTTTTAATCGCGTGTCGCGGGCAAATCGCACAAGGTTCTCGCGGTAAAGATGCAGTTATTCTGAGCACATGGAGCACAGGACACATCGCTTGGCTCGGTCTGCTGTTCGTTTATTGCGCAGTGCTGCTTACTTTGGCTGTGGGTAGCGTCTCAGGCGTGTGGCCGTTTCCACAGTTCTTCCCTCAGAGTTTGAGTTTGGAGGGCTGGCGCTCCGTAGCGAGCAGCAGCCGCAGCATTGGCATGACGCTGACGCTCGGCGTGATCAGTTCAGGGCTTGGCCTCATTTGGTCTATCGCTTGGCTAGAAACCGCACCGACGCGCTGGGATGCAGCGCTTCGCAAACTCTTGTATTTGCCGCTCTTGCTCCCCGGTGTACTCTGGGTCGTGGGCCTGCATCGCTTGGCGCTTGATTTACAGCTCACCGGGCAATTCGCTGGCGTGTTGCTCGCGCATGTGCTGGCTGTTTTACCTTACAGCTTGATCGCGCTTTCCCCTGCTTACCAAGGCTTTGATCCGCGCTATGCGCACATCAGCGCTACTTTGGGCAAGAGCCGTTGGCACTATCTCATACAGGTCAAATGGCCGTTATTGCGGCAAAGTTTGCTGGCGACGTTTGCCGTCGGCTTTGCGGTCAGCGTGGCGCAGTTTTTGCCGACGATGTATGTTGGCGAAGGCCGTTGGGAGACGGTGACGACCGAAGCGGTGAATCTATCTTCTGGCGGCCAGCGCTCTTTGGTGGCAGCATATGCTTGGTTGCAATGGTTGCTTCCTGCAGCCGTGTTCGCGCTCGCTGCTTGGACGGGCCAGCCCAGAAAATTCATCAACTCTTCATCATGAGCCTAAGCATTCAACTCAAAAACTTAAGCATCGGCGCAACCGCCGCGCAGCAGCACGTCTTGCTGAGTGACTTTTCCATCCACTGCGCCAATGGCCAAATCATCACGCTCATGGGCCCAAGCGGCTGCGGTAAATCGTCGTTGCTGGCGGCAATCGCCGGTCTGCAAATCAATGGTGTCACGGCGCAGCTTGAAGTGAGCTTGCTTGGGACAAGAGTCGATCATCTGCCCACGAGCCAGCGAAAAATCGGCTTGCTGTTTCAAGACGATTTGCTCTTCGCCCACATGAGCGTGCGCGAGAATTTGCTCTTCGCCGTGCCACCCGGCCCGCAAGTCGAGCGCACCGCGCAAGCTGATGCTGCCTTGCAAGAGCTTGGCTTCGAAGCCATGGCCAACCGCAGCCCACTGACCCTCTCCGGCGGCCAACGCGCCCGCGTCTCCCTCATGCGAACGCTTCTGGCCAAGCCACAAGCCCTGCTGCTCGATGAGCCTTTCTCCAAACTCGACACCGCCTTGCGCCAACAATTTAGAGACCTCGTGTTTGAGCACGCCCGCCGCTTGCAATTACCCACCCTGCTCGTCACGCATGATGCGGCCGATGTTGCCAATCCCTCGGATGTGATTCAATTTCCAACGGCTGCACATGCTTGACCGCCACATCACGCCCTTCGTTCAACGCAGCATCGCTGGCCTTGCACAAATGGTCGTTCAAGCTGGTGTGCGGGCAGATCATGTGACCTTGCTGGCATTTGGTTTAGGCGTTTTCGCTATGATTAGCATAGCAATCCACGCATATTTTGTAGCAGCAATCCTCATATTAGCCTCAAGATTGTCTGATGCGCTTGATGGTGCGGTAGCGCGGCTCACGCAGCCGACTGATGCGGGCGGATTCTTGGACATCAGCTTGGATTTCTTGTTTTATGCGGGCATCGTCTTGGCATTCGCCATTGCCGACCCGCTGGCTCGCGCCCTGCCAGCCGCCGTGTTGCTTACCGCATTCATTGGCACAGGCTCTAGCTTCCTCGCCTTCGCGGCGCTGGCTGCCAAGCGGGGCATCTCGAGCATGCAATATCCGGGCAAGTCGTTTTATTTTCTCGGTGGCTTAACGGAAGGCACTGAAACTTTGATCGTCTTCATCGCGATGTGCGTCTGGCCTGAATGGTTTGCAGAGCTGGCTTATGGCTTTGCGGCTCTGTGCACGATTACCATCGTCACTCGGATCATTGGCGGGTATTTCACGCTCAAGAACAGAGAAAAGATGTAGCTTGCGTGAATATGTCACGCTGCTAGACTGGGAATGTGTAAGTTATATCGCTCGCTGGCAGACTGAACCAAAGCATCCAAAGAGCGCTCTGGCTCGTAGATTTAAAACAAAGAGGACTTATGAATAAAAGCAAACTAATCCTGATTCTCTCAGTCGTTGTTGCGGCAATCGCTTTCTTTGCCTTTGACCTCGGGCGGTTCTTCACGCTGGATTTCATCAAGCAAAGCCAAGCGCAGTTTGCTGCGTTGTATGCACAAAAGCCTGCCTTGGTGATTGGCAGTTTCTTTGCGATTTACGTGGCCGTGACGGCACTGAGCTTGCCCGGTGCGGCGATCATGACGCTGGCGGGGGGCGCGATTTTCGGGCTGGTGGTGGGTTTGATCGTGGTGTCGTTTGCTTCCACGATTGGTGCAACGCTCGCTTTTCTCGCTGCGCGCTTTGCACTTGGCGAATCCGTGCAAAAGAAATTCGGCTCGCGTATGGCCGAGATCAACAAAGGCGTGGAAAAAGAAGGTGCGTTTTATTTGTTCACGCTGCGCCTCGTGCCGCTCGTGCCGTTTTTCGTGATCAACCTGCTGATGGGTTTAACCAAGATGAAAACCTGGACGTTTTTATGGGTCAGTCAGATCGGTATGTTTTTAGGCACGGCTGTGTTTGTGAACGCAGGCACGCAGTTGGCCAAAATTGATTCACTCAAAGGCATTCTCTCGCCCGGCTTGCTAGGCTCCTTCGTGTTGCTCGGCATCTTTCCGATCATCGCCAAGAAAATTATCGAAGGCATCAAAAAGCGCAAGGTGTATGCGAAATGGAATCACGTCAAGCCCTCAAGCTTTGACCGCAACATGGTGGTGATTGGCGCGGGCGCGGGCGGCCTCGTCTCGGCTTACATTGCTGCAGCTGTCAAGGCCAAAGTCACCTTGGTGGAGGCGCACAAAATGGGCGGCGATTGCTTGAACTTTGGCTGCGTGCCGAGCAAGGCGATCATCAAATCTGCCAAGCTGGCACATCAAATGCGCCATGCGAGCAACTATGGTTTATCAGATGCTCAGCCCGCGTTCAGCTTCAAAGCCGTGATGCAGCGCGTGCATGCCGTGATCGCGGCGATTGAGCCGCATGACTCGGTGGAGCGTTACACCGGCCTTGGAGTTGAAGTGCTGCAAGGCTACGCGAAGATCGTCAATCCATGGACGGTGGAAATCGCCATGAATGATGGAACGAAGCAAACTCTCACCACGCGTAGCATCGTGATCGCCGCAGGCGCGCGCCCCGTTGTGCCGCCGCTGCCGGGGATTGAAGAATCGGGTTATGTGACGAGCGATACCTTGTGGGACAAATTTGCTCTGCTCGATGCTATTCCGCCGCGCATGGTCGTCTTAGGCGGCGGGCCGATTGGCTCAGAGCTGGCGCAATCGTTTGCTCGGCTGGGAAGCAAGGTCACGCAGGTAGAAATGGCGCCGCGCATTTTGATTCGGGAGGATGTTGAAGTCTCGCAGCACGCTATGGATTCGATGCGCGCGGATGGTGTGGATGTTTTGTGTAGCCACACAGCGCTGCGTTTTGAAGTGAACGGCAACAGCAAGGTGCTGATCGTCGAGCATGGCGGCGTAGAGAAACGCTTTGAATACGACGAAGTGATTTGCGCTGTGGGTCGCTCGGCACGTCTCAAAGGCTATGGCCTGGAAGAGCTGGGTATTCCGACCCACCGCACCGTAGATACCAATGAGTATTTAGAAACGATTTATCCGAATATCTTTGCCGCAGGTGATGTGGCCGGGCCTTACCAGTTCACCCATGTGGCGGCGCATCAGGCTTGGTATGCGGCAGTGAATGCGTTGTTTGGCACCTTCAAGAAATTCAAAGCGGATTACTCGATCATTCCTGCTGCAACCTTCATTGATCCAGAAGTCGCTCGCGTGGGTTTGAACGAAATAGAAGCGAAAGCAGCGGGCATCGCCTATGAAGTCACCAAGTACGGCATTGACGATCTGGACCGCGCGATTGCAGACAGCGAAGCGCATGGTTTCGTCAAGGTGCTTACCGTGCCGGGCAAAGACAAGATTCTGGGCGTGACGATTGTGGGCGTGCATGCGGGTGATTTGCTCGCGGAATACGTGCTAGCCATGAAGCACGGCTTGGGTCTGAACAAAATCTTGGGAACGATTCACACCTACCCCACTCTTTCAGAGGCGAATAAATACGCAGCGGGAGAATGGAAGCGCGCACATCAGCCGCACAAAATCCTCGCTTGGCTCAAGAAATACCACGATTGGAGAAGGTCATGAAAGCAAACTCAAGAGATTACACGATGAATCGAAGAAGTATCATTTCAATAGCACTCGGCACAGCATTCTTGCCGGCTACCACCGTATTTGCTCAATCATTTGACCATAATTACTCCACATGGACTGCCTTGCTCGCTAAGCATGTGAAATGGCTCCCCGATAACAAGCAAAGCCGCGCCAATTACAAAGGCTTTGCAGCAGATCGCGCTGAACTCAAGAGCGTGCTCGATGGCCTCTCAGTCGTGAGCCAAGCACAGTTCAACGCTTGGAGCAAAGAGCAGCAAATGGCATTCCTCATCAATGCCTACAACGCCTTCACCGTCGAGATCATCCTCACCAAATACCCCGACATCAAATCCATCAAAGAGCTCGGCAGCTTCAACCGAGGCCCGTGGAAAAATGAATTTTTCACGCTGCTCGGCGCGAAGCGCCACCTAGATTGGATTGAGCATGAGCAGCTGCGCCCCAAATACGCAGAGCCACGCGTTCACGTCGCCGTAAATTGCGCCAGCATCGGCTGCCCGGCCCTCTTCCCCGAAGCGTTTACCGCCACCAAGATGGAAGCCATGTTAGAGGACGGCATGCGCCGTTTCCTCGGCGACCGCACCCGCAACAAATACGAGGGTGGCAAACTGCAAGTCTCCAACATCTTCAAATGGTTCAAAGAAGATTTTGAGAAGGGCAACAAAGGCTTTGCCAAATTAGAAGACGTGTTTGCCAAATACGCCGATCTCCTCACACCTGATGAAACAGCGCGTAACCAAATCCGCGCCAAGACCGTATCGATCAGTCACCTCGATTACGATTGGAGTTTGAACGACGTGGGCAGATAAATGCGCAGATTCCTCAGCCTCCTCTTCATCTCGTTGGCACTTTGGGTATCCGGCGAGAGCGCTTGGGCTGTAGGGCTTACAGCATTTTCCAATGCCCCTAGCAGCCAGCCGCCCGCGCCGTGGCAGACCATTGGTTTGCCAGAGCGTTTTGCCAAACCCATCACGCAATTTGATTTGGTCGACATGGATGGCGCACGTGTGTTGCGCATCAAATCAGACAAATCTTGGGGTTCTTTAGTGCATCCTGTGAGCGAGCCCATCAAGCCAAGCAGCATGCTGCGCTGGCGCTGGCGTCTCGACCAGCCGCTTATTTCAGCCGATGTTCGCACCAAGGCCACAGAAGACAGCCCGCTAAAGGTCTGCCTGAGCTTTGATATGCCGGCAGAAAACATCCCCAGCGGCGAACGCGGGCTCTTCAAGCTTGCGCAGTTCTTCACCAAAGAAAAAATCCCTACTGCCACGCTCTGCTACATCTGGGGCCACAAAGAAGCGATTGGCTACGAGCAGGCCAGCTTATTCACCGCCCGCGTCCGCTTTATTGTGCTCGCCAATGAATCCACGCCTAACAGAACATGGCAGACCAAAGAGCGTAACATCTACAATGATTTCTTAAAGGCTTTTGGGCAAGAAGCCGGCACAGTTCCTGCGCTGAGTGCTATCCTTGTAGGAGCAGATGCAGACAATACCAAGAGTGCGGGCTTGGGCTATGTGGGTGATGTGACGCTTTCGCCTTGAATCTAAGCGTGCAATCTGCGCGTAAGTCCTATGTACGCGCTGTGTAAGAAATAGCTTACAGCGCAGACAATTACTAAATACCTACGCCACATGTTCAAAACCCTGCTGCTCTTCAATTACGACTGGGATGCCACCGGTGCCCAAGCGCTGGCCGAAAAGGGTCACCGCTTTGACTCTCGCGGCTTTGATCTCTTCTCTTTTCCTAGCAACGCGAATTTGCCGCTGTTCGACATGGATCGCTTCGTCGCTAAGCTCGCTGGGCAAGCCACAAAACAAGGCTGGACGGCGGTGAGCTCTCAGCATGAGCAGTTTGGCGCACTCGCCGCTGCCTTGCTTGCAGAAAAAATGGGTTGGCCGGGCACATCGCCTCAGGCCGTGGCTGCTTGTCAACACAAGATTTACGCGCGGCAAATTCTGCAAAAAATAGCACCCGAGGCGAATGTGCCTTTCCGGCGTTTGCTCAGTGCTTATGGCGAGGATGTACCCGAGGGTTTGCAATACCCGCTGTTTGTCAAGCCCGTCAAAGCAGCGTTTTCAGTGCTCGCGCAAGTCGTGCGTTCGCGCGATGAACTGCAAGCTTTCACACGCTTTGGCATGTATGAGCTATGGGTGATCAAGCATTTGGTGCGGCCGTTTGAAGACGTGTGCAAGAGACTGCTGCCGGATGCAGGCACAGCGCACAGCATGATGCTCGAAGAGCCCGTGCAACACGCGCGCGGCGTTCAATACAGCTTGGATGGCGTGGCTTTTAATGGCGAGATCAAGCCGCTGGGTATAGTCGATAGCGTCATGTATCCCGGCACGCAAGCCTTCATGCGCTTTGACTACCCTTCGCGCCTCCCAATCATCGCCCAAGCACAGGCGATCGATGTCGCACAACGCTTTTTGCAAGCCGTGGGTTTCACGCATGGTTTGTTCAATATGGAGTTTTTCTATTGCGCTGAGACGCAATCGCTCAAAGTGATTGAATTCAACCCACGCATGGCTTCGCAGTTTGCGGATTTGTACCAGCGCGTGGATGGCCTGAATCTTCATGCGATGGCCATTGAGCTCGCGCATGGCCGTGATCCTTGGGCTTTGCAGCGCGAGCCGTCCAGCGCGGGTGCTGCATCAAGCTTCGTTTACCGCGTGTTTGATGATCGCGCCACGCATTTACCTCAGCGCATTCCGCCCATGCCCAGCTCTGCGCAAATCCAGCAACTGCAAACGCATTTCCCCGATCATCTTTTGTTGCAATTCCCCAAGGCTGGTCATTCGCTCGCGCGAGATTTCAAATGGCTGGGCAGCTACCGCTACGGCATCGTGCATCTCGGTGCGCGCGACGCGCAAGATTTGCAAGAGCGCTGCCAGCGCATCAGCGGCATCCTCGGCTGGCCTGCGCCCTATGCGGATGGCTTGCATGAGGAACTCAGCGC
>JANMFP010000061.1:0-4591 GCA_031378135.1 Variovorax sp.
TTGGCATCGCAGGCGCAGACGAGCAGACCACCGATGTGAAACTGCGAGATTGGACTTTGAAACGAGATGCGCAAGGCAGCTACACCAGCCGCATCCAAGCCAAAGATTTTCAATTCGATCTGCAATTCACACCCACGCAGCCCCTGCTCCTGCAAGGCAAGCAAGGCCTCTCGCGCAAAGGCCCGGAAGACAAACAAGCGAGTTATTACTACAGCCAACCGCAGCTCAATGCTACTGGCAGCATCACGTATGCAGGCAACAAAAAGCCGATAAAAAATGGCATAGCATGGTTGGATCACGAGTGGAGCAACGAACTGCTGCATCCCGAAGCCGTTGGCTGGGATTGGATCGGCATGAATCTTTCTGATGGCAGCAGCCTGACTGCCTTCCAGCTTCGCCGCGCCGATGGTTCAGCGCTTTGGACTGGCGGTAGCTTCCGAGACAGCAGCTTCCGAGATGCAAGTGCCACTACCATCTTCCAGCCCGCTGATGTGCAATTCAAAAGCAGTCAAATTTGGGAGAGCCCCAGCAGCCGTGGCCGCTATACCATGCAATGGCAAGTGATCACATCGCGCGGCACTTACGCCGTGCGCTCGCTCATGAACGCACAAGAGCTCGACAGCCGAAGCTCTACGGGCACGGTCTATTGGGAAGGCTTAGCGGATCTGCTCGATGCCCAAGGTAAACTCGTCGGGCGAGGCTATTTAGAAATGACGGGATACGCAGGTAGACTGCAAATTTGATAGCACTCCGCGGATATTTTATGCCGGCTATAGAGCTCTTTTATTCAAGGAAGCTCTGCATCATTCATTCGCGCCGCAATCGTCTGCGCGCGCGAAGACAAGTAGGAAGAGTTCGGCGTTTTTTCAAAAAATTTAGGCCGAGGTAGCATCACGGCTAGCCTTGCCGCTTCATAGGCAGAGAGCTTTGCAGCGCTCTTGCGAAAGTAATGCTGTGCAGCGGCTTCTACGCCAAACACACCTGAGCCAAGCTCTACCGAATTGAGATAAATCTCCAAGATTCGCTCTTTGGGCAGGAATGCTTCGAGCGCAAAAGTAATCACAAACTCTTGCCCCTTGCGAAGAAAAGTGCGCTCGCCGGAGAGAAACAAATTCTTTGCCAACTGCTGGGTGATCGTTGAGCCACCCACAACCTTCGGTGGAATCACTTTGCCGGTGCGCTTGCTGCGCCGCTCAGCAACTTGCTCGGCCTTTGTGTTGCGCTGCCAAGCCTTCTCAATCGCATCCCACTCAACGCCATCGTGATACGCAAAATCACCATCTTCGCTGGCGATCACCGCGCGTTTCATGCTGTTTGAGATTTGATCGTACGGCAGCCATTGCTGCTTCCACACAAAGGCCTGATCGGATTGCGCCGCCAGCTGCCAAATCTCAGAGCGCTCAAAAGCGGTGGATTGCAGATCGATCCAACGCATGCTGATCACGCGCAGCACGAAAAACAATTGCAGCGCCAAGCCTGCAATTAAGACGAAAGCCAACAAACGGCCTACTATTCGAAGCATGCCTAACGACCTGGTTGAGCTGTAACTATAGTCTCGAGCGCTTCATCCCTTGTGAATTTAAATCGCGTAGGTATTGCCATCAAGTCCATCTCTCGCCTCATTGCATCAGTGAATTGGCCAAACGGGCCTGCTGTTTTAGTTATGGCCTTCGCTCTTCGATCCAAGGCGGTGTTGCCTGATGACTCGACGACCTCAGTATCCACAACTTGGCCTTGTTTGTTGATCGTGACAATCATCGTCAACTCACCATAAAGTTTGTTACCAGCGAGCTGTGGAAAATTTTTCGTACCTTCATCTTCAATTTTTCGCTTCAAATTGTCGTAGTAGACCGCATAACTTGCCGCCATGACGGCTGGGCTGATGTAGCGCTTTTTCGGGCGGGCATTTTGCTCATTGATACGCTTTTCAATTTCGGCCAAAAGCTGCAAAAGCTGCTTGCGGCGCTGCTCCTGAGCCTGCGCCTCCGCATTTTGCGAGCTCACTTTAGGATCAGGCGGCGGCAGCGCGGCCAGTTGCTGCTTGATCGTGGTGAGCATCAGCATTTGCTGCTCTTGCATGGCTTCAAGCTTGCGCTGCATGTCTTCATTCGCATCGCCCATGGTGGTAAGCGAAGAAAGCGGCAACGGCGTGGTGGCGCGGCCTTTTTCCAAATCACCACCGCCAGCGAGTGAGGCTTGTGCAATCGCTTTAGCGAGATCTGGCTTCTCATTGGATTTGGCATTCACCAAAATCACTTCAAGCGGCGTGTCTTGAAACACGCGATTGAAGCGCTCGGGATCCACAAAACGCACCGTGAGCAAGCCGGCATGCACGATCACGGAAACCGTCAGGGCCATGCCGAGAGTGCTCATGTTGCGCAAGAAATTCATACCACTATATTATCTGTAGCATTCCACGCGGAATCAAGCTGGGGATTCCGAGGATTTATCCACAGTTTCTTCATTCACATCCATCGCAAGATGCACGCCCACCGCTGGCTCATCCTCCTCCTCGTCAGCCGCTGCATCTGGCGCAGCCACATCTAAGCGCTCCACCAATGAGCCGCTAACTTCCAGCATCAGCAAATCCATCTCGCCCAGCCGCACTTTAACTCGCGCGCCACGCGGCATACTGCCCATGCCGCCCACATTGAGCACCAGAGGAATGTCTTCAGCGCGCACCAAGCCATCTTTCATCACAGTAGCGTTCAGTTCGCTGATGCCGCGCTGCTGCACATAACGCATCGTCCAGTAGCGCTCCATGCCGTTTTGGAAGGCGTTGTAAGCGGTGTAGGCCGCATCGAAGCCGCTCACGATGCCAAACAGTTCCGAATCTTTGGGCTTAAATGGTGCAACGAGTGCAGCAGTGGTGCCGTGGCGCACGCAGGCAATGAGCTGCCACTGGTTCACCAAATCCGTGTAACGGCGCAGCGGAGAAGTACTCCATGCATAAGCTTTCACGCCGATGCCCGCATGCGGCTGGGCTTTGGTACCCATGCGTACTTTCACGCCCGGCGCCAAGCTGGCCTGCGAGCGATAAATACCGGGCACGCCGTGCTGAGCCAGCCACAGCCCCCAAGTGCTGTTGGCCAAAATCATGCATTCAGCCACGATCAAATCCAGCGGCGCGCCGCGCCTACGCACCGTGATCTCCACCGGCTCGTCGCCCAGCGGTGCATCGCCCTGCACAGCAACACGGAAGTTGTAATCGGGTCGGTTAAACGTCTCTGGTTTGCCTCGAACTATTTCACGTTGTGCTTTGAGGTGGCAAGCCAATCGGTATAAAAATGATAGCTGACCGCGCAATGAATACGCCGGCGACAGGCTATTTTCACTTGCAATTGGAGCAGAAATATCGTTGCCCTGCAGCCAATTTTCGCTCACCAATGCATCGAGCTGATCGTGGCGCAGGTTATGCGAAATATGCACGCGCTCCAACTTGGTTTCACTGCTCTTGATCTCAAGCGTGGCTTCATCCAAGCTCACATAAAGCGACAGCGCAGGACAATCTTGACCTTCAGCCAAGGTGTAGTGTTGCACCACCGAATCGGGCAGCATGGTGAGCTTGTAGCCGGGCATGTAAACGGTGGAATAGCGCTCGCGCGCCACTTTATCTAAGTGACTCGCTGGCAGCACAGCCAAGGCGGGCGCGGCAATGTGAATGCCCAAAGTAATTTGGCCAGAACCCAAGCCTTGCACGCTCAGCGCATCATCAATCTCAGTGGTTTGGCTGTCATCAATCGAAAAGGCTTGTGCGTTTGAGAGCGGCAATTCATCTGTAATCGCAGGCGCTTTGAGATCGGGAAACTGCGTGCCCTTGGGGAAATGCTCAAAAGCAAAGCGCTGCCAATGAAACTCGTAAGCCGAGCCAATCGCACCCGCATTCTTTAGCAAAGCCAGTGGCGCAGTGTGTGTGCTGCGCGAAGCCTCTACGACTGCTTTGTATTCAGGCGCGTTTTTATCGGGCTTGAACAAAATTTTATAAAGCTGTTGGCGAATCGGCTCAGGACATTGCTTCGCGGCCAGTTGCTGCGCCCAATCGGCAATTTGCGCAGCGATGTGCTTTTTCTTTTCAATCGCAGCGAGCGCTTGCTGCACGATTTCCGCGCTGGCTTTGCGAAAGCGCCCTTTGCCTGCGCGGCGAAAGTAATGCGGCGCGTTGAAAAGACACATCAAGCTAGCAGCCAGTTCTATCGTCGTCGCTTTCTCATTGAAATAATCAACAGCAAGTTGAGAGAAACCAAACTCTTCTTCACTTGCAAATTCCCAAGCCAAATTCACATCCATGCTGGCTGCCAATTCACTGGCTTGGCTCATCAGCAATGCGGGCGCAGGCTGCTCAAATTGCAACAACGCTTGTGCGGATTTGAGCTTCACCCTTTTGCCTGAATCCATCTCCACTTGCATGCTGGATTCAGCAGCAGACATCACACGGGCAGCGAGAAATTTACCGCCCTCTTCAAACAAGACGTACATGCAATCTACTTTATAGCCAGCTCTGCCGGCACAGAAGGCAAAGCGCCCAGCTGGGTGCCTGCCACATTGAAATCCACAGAGAAATTACCCGTTTTCACAATAGTCACAGCTTTCT
>JANMFP010000082.1:0-2091 GCA_031378135.1 Variovorax sp.
ATTCATTTCGGTGCTCCATAAACCAAATCGCGCAAGAACAGCGAAATCTCAGGAATGTAGGTAATCAACATCAAACAACCCAAGATCACCAAGACGAAGGGAATCAGCGATGTAATGATGCGATCCAGTGAGATTTTCGCCACCGTACACGCGGCAAACAGGTTCACTCCGAAAGGCGGCGTGATCATGCCAAGCGCAAGATTCACGACCATGATCAAGCCAAAGTGCACAGGATCAATGCCAAAATGAATCGCCACGGGCGCGAGAATCGGCGCCAGCACGATGATGGCCGCACTGGTCTCGATAAACATGCCAATCACAAACAGCGCAGCATTCACGCCCAGCAAAAACAGATAAGGCGACTTCAGCACTTCTTGCAAGTAATGCCCAATCGCATCGGGCACGCCAGCGCGTGTGATCAAGAATGCAAACAAGCCCGCATTGGCAATGATGAACATGATCACGCCAGAAGAAATCACCGATTTGCGGAAAATTGGCAACAAATCTTTGATCTTGATTTCGCGATAAATCACCATCCCCACAATCAGCGCGTAAAACACTGCCACGGCAGACGCTTCAGTTGGCGTGAAGATGCCGCCATAAATGCCACCCAAAATAATCACCGGCATAAGCAGCGCCCAACTGGCTTGCCAAGTGGCTTTGCCAAAGCTCAAGCGGCCTTCGCCATCGTTTTTGCCCCAACCTTTGAATTTGCACCAAATGTACACAAAGAGCATGAGCGCGCCGCCAATCAAAAAGCCCGGGCCAAAGCCCGCGATGAAGAGCTCGCCAATCGAGACTTCTGCACTCACGCCATACAGAATCATCGGAATGCTGGGCGGAATAATCACACCCAGCTCCGCGCTGGTGGCTTGCAGCGCAGCCGCATACGGCGTGGGATAGCCATGCTTGATCAGCGCAGGGATCAACACCGCACCAATTGCAAACGTGGTGGCCACAGACGAGCCCGACACCGCTGCAAAAATCATGCAAGTGAGCACACAAGTCATCGGTAAGCCGCCCTGCACACCGCCAACGATGGATTTAGCAAACTCCACCAAGCGGCGCGAGATGCCGCCGGTTTCCATGATGTTGCCCGCGAGAATAAAGAATGGAATGGCAGCGAGCGGAAACTTGTTGATCGAAGAAAACATTTCCTTGACGGAAACGAGCATATTGACGTTGCTGATCTGGATGCCTACGATGGAGGCTAAACCAATCGAAACAGCGACAGATACCGTGAGTGCAAAGCACAGCATCATCGTCACTAACATGGCTGCGGTCATTGCGCGGTCTCCAGTTCTTCACGTTTGGGATCAAAATAATTGGCCACGATAGCCACCACACAAAACAGCCCGCCAATCGGCATCGCTAAATAAGCCCAGAGCATAGAAATGCCTTCTAAGCCGATCACGGTTTGCACCATGCCGCGCTTGGCGTAGTCAAAGCCCCACACGATCATGATGAAGACCAAAGAGAGCGCTGCAATCGCCACAGTCGCGTCGAGCAAACGGCGCATGCCCGCGCCACTCCAGCGGTAGAGCACATCCACGCTCACCATCGCGCCTTGGCGAAATGCCATCGGAATACCGAGGAACACCATCCAGATCAAACTGAATCGGATCAAGACTTCCGTCCACTCCGCGGGTCGCTCCAAAATAAAGCGGGTGATGATTTGAAACAAGCCCAGAGAGGCGGCCACTGCCAGCATGGCGCACGCTAGATACGTGGCCCATGCTGTGGTGTAGCTCTCCAGCTTGAGAAAGCTGTTTTTCATAGTTGTGTGTCCAGCCAGGTCTATCAACGCACCGCACGAATACGATCAATATTGGCTTTGCCAAATTGCTTGTCGAACTCGGCATACACCGGCGCGAGTTGGTTGATGAACTTGGATTTATCCACGTTCTCCACCACTTGCATGCCCTTGGCGCGCAGCTCGACCACGCCTTTGGCATCGTCTTCATCCACGCGCGCGCGATTGGCTTTTGCGCCTTCTTTGGCTGCGTCTAAAAAGTGCTGTTTGTCAGCCGCATTCAACTTATCAAAGCTACTCTTGTTCATCAAAAAAATACAAGGCGAATACACATGGCC
>JANMFP010000102.1:0-3630 GCA_031378135.1 Variovorax sp.
GAAGATGTGCGCGAAGCGTTCAAACCGGAAGCCGTCGTGCCCGCGATGCTCGTGCTCGCGCATGAGAGCGCACCCACGCGCACGATCCTTGGCGCAGGCGCTGGGGGCTTTGAAGCGGCGCACATCACGCTCACGCAAGGCATTCATCTAGGGTTGGGTGATACTGTGCCTGAGCAGTTATCTGCTGCGCTTGCGCAGGTGACGGATCGCGCGGGCAGCACCGTGCCGGGCAGCGGCGCAGAACAAGGCGCAAACGAAATGCGCTTGGCGCGTGGACAATAAGCAAATTCACCACAGGGAAAAAAATGCAAGTCACCGCCTCTGCCTTCAAAGCTTACGACATTCGTGGCATCGTTCCCAGCGCGCTAAATGAAGCTTTCGCGCTCGGCCTTGGCCGCGCCTTCGGCACAATGGCTTTGCGCGAAGGGCAAAAATCGGTCGCCGTAGGAAGAGATGGCCGGCTTAGTGGCCCTGCTTTGTCTGCGGCGCTTGTACGCGGGTTGCAAGATGCAGGCGTGCAGGTGATCGATGTGGGCCTTGTGACCACGCCCCTGCTCTACTTCGCAGCCAACACGCTCTGCGAAAGCGGCATTCAAGTCACCGGCAGCCACAACCCCAAGGATTACAACGGCTTCAAAATGGTGATGGGTGGCCGAGCGATTTATGGCGATGAGATTCAGGCACTGCGCCAAATGATGGAAAGCGAAAGCTGGACTTTGCAATCTGGCGGCGCGGTGCGCAATGTGAACGTCGAAGCGCCGTATCGGGATCGGATTGCTAGCGACATCCGCCTCAAGCGCCCCATGAAAATCGTGGTGGACAGCGGCAACGGTATTGCTGGTGCAACTGCGCCAGAGATTTTTCGCAAATTGGGCTGCGAGGTGATTGAGCTGTTCAGCGAAGTGGATGGCAATTTCCCCAACCATCATCCCGATCCGAGCAAGCCCGAGAATCTGCAAGATTTGATTCGCGCTTTGAAAGAGACCGATGCCGAGCTTGGCTTTGCGTTCGACGGCGATGGCGATCGCTTAGGCGTGGTCACGAAAGACGGGCAAGTGATCTACCCAGACCGGCAGATGATGCTGTTTGCCAAAGATGTGCTCTCGCGCGTGCCGGGTGGCACGATCATGTTTGATGTGAAATGCTCGCAGCGCTTAGCGCCCGCGATTGTGGCTGCAGGCGGCATCGCTGAGATGTACAAAACCGGCCACTCGCTCATCAAAGCCCGTATGAAGCAAAACGGCTCGCCGCTGGGCGGCGAGATGAGCGGCCACATCTTTTTTAAAGAACGTTGGTTTGGCTTTGACGATGGCACCTATGCAGGCTGCCGTTTACTAGAAATTTTGAGTGCATCGCCCGATGCCAATAAAGTGCTCAATGATCTGCCCACCAGCTTTTCGACGCCTGAGCTCAATGTGCCCTGCGAAGAAGGCGAACCGCACACAATTGTTGCAAAACTTCAGGCTCAAGCCAACTTCGCAGCGCCCGCCACCGTCAACACCATTGACGGCCTGCGCGTCGATTGGCCCGATGGCTTTGGCCTGATTCGCGCATCGAACACGACGCCCGTGCTCGTGCTGCGCTTTGAAGGGCACACCGAAGCGGCGCTGCACCGCATTGAAGGCGAGATGATGCAATTGCTCAAATCTGCCAAGCCCGATGCGCAATTGCAAGCCTCCGCGCATTGATTTGCAATCCCGCTGATGCAGGCATTTGCTCTATCCGTTTATCGCCTGCTCACTTGGGCTTTGCAGCCGCTCGTTCGCCTGCGCCTCCATCGCCGCACGGCCAAAGAGCCGCTCTATGGGCAATGGGTTGAAGAGCGCTTTGGTGAATATACGCAGCCGCCTTCAAGTGGCTGGATTTGGATTCACGCGGTCTCTTTAGGTGAAACGCGCGCTGCAGCCATTTTGCTGCGCTCTCTGCGCACGCAATGGCCTGGCATGAAGCTGTTGCTCACGCATGGCACAGCCACAGGGCGCGCAGAAGGCGCAAAGCTACTTCAAGCTGGTGATGTGCAAGTGTGGCAACCCTGGGACAGCTTTGCGGCCACACAAAAATTCTTCGCACAGTTCAAGCCACGCATCGGCATCGTGATGGAAACCGAAGTGTGGCCGAATCTTTGCGCTGCGGCTATTTCCGCCCAAGTGCCGCTGGTGCTCGCCAATGCACGGCTGAATGCGCGCTCTTTGCACAAAGCACTGCGCCTGCGCGCCCTCTCTCAGCCTGCCTTTGCCAGCTTCACGCATGTACTTGCGCAAACGCAAGATGATGCTGATCGCTTGAAGCTCTGTGGCGTACAAGATGTGCAGATCATGAGCAACTTGAAGTTTGATGTGAACATTGATGCCGTTTTGCAAAGCAGAGGGCGTGATTTCAAACAATCCACTGATCGCCCCATCCTCATGCTCGCCAGCAGCCGAGAAGGCGAAGAAACACAATTTTTAGAGCAAATTCGCCTTTTAGCCGGCACAATTACTGGGCAGAGTGCTACTGAATTAATAGCGAATCATGATCGACCCAAGATTCAATGGCTGATCGTGCCGCGCCATCCGCAGCGCTTTGATGAGGTGCAGCGCTTGTGCGAGCAAGCGGGCTGGAGCGTTTCGCGTAGAAGCCAATGGCATGCCGAGCCAGCGCCCGCCGATATTTGGCTCGGCGACAGCTTAGGCGAGATGGCGATGTATTACAGCTTGGCTGATCTTGCATTGCTTGGCGGCAGCTTCGAGCCGCTTGGCGGGCAGAATTTGATCGAAGCGATTGCAGCTGGTTGCCCGGTGATCATGGGGCCACACACCTTCAATTTTCAAGAAGCCAGCGACACGGCTGAAGCCTCTGGTGCTGCCATGCGCGTGCAAAGTATGCAAGCGGGTTTGCAAAAGGCCTCGGCCCTTTTCGCAGATGCTTCCAAACGCCAAGCCTTGGTGAAAGCGGGTGAGCAATGGCTTGCTGCAAGCCAAGGCGCATCTAAGCGGCAGGCTCAAGCGATGGCTCAACTGCTTGCTTCGAGAACATTGAATTAATTTTCGGTACTATATATTTCATAGTACTCCGCGCAATTTATACGCCGGCTAGTGGCTCAAAAGGCTTTAAAAAGAAGCTGCAGCTACTGCTAAAGCAGTGATGCGATCCCAATCGCCTGCTGTGAGCGCATCATTGGGCACGAGCCATGAGCCACCCACACAGACCACATTGGGCAAGCTCAAAAACTCTGGTGCATTGCCCACGCTCACGCCACCTGTTGGGCAGAACTTCACATCAAAAAACGGGCCGCTCCAGCTTTTTAGCATGGCCGGGCCACCGGCTTGCATGGCGGGGAAGAATTTGAGTTCGGTGTAACCCGCCTCTTGCGCCATCATGATTTCGCTGCCCGTTGCAACACCGGGGAGCAGTGGCAGGCCGTGATCGCGACACGCTTGCCCGACCGCGTTTGTAAAACCTGGGCTCACAGCGAATCTTGCGCCAGCACGTGCCGCGCTCATGGCCTCTGCAGGCGTGCGCACCGTGCCTGCACCCACCACGGCCTCAGGCACTTCCTTTGAAATGCGCTCAATGCACTGCAACGCCACGGGTGTGCGCAGCGTGACTTCTAGCATGCGAATGCCACCGGCCACGAGCGCGCGCGCCATG
>JANMFP010000107.1:0-8980 GCA_031378135.1 Variovorax sp.
TATGGCGAGCGCCGCGGCGCGCTGGTGGCGATTGATCCGCGCAATGGCGAAGTGCTCGCTTTTGTGAGCATGCCGACCTTTGATCCGAATTTGTTTGTTGAAGGCATTGATCAAGAAAATTGGCAAAACTTGAACGAGAGCATTGATAAGCCCTTGCTCAACCGAGCGCTGCGCGGCACCTATCCGCCAGGCTCCACATATAAGCCCTTCATGGCACTCGCTGCACTCGAAACCGGCAAACGCAGTGCCAGCACGATCATCAACGATGCTGGCTCGTGGACTTTTGGCGGCCACACTTTCCGCAGCCATGGCGATGGAGGTTTGGGCGCGGTGGATATGTATCGCAGCATCGTGAAATCGTCAAACGTGTATTACTACTCGCTGGCCAATGAGATGGGCGTGGATGCGATGCACGATTTCATGAAGCCGCTGGGCTTTGGGCAACACACGGGGATTGATATCAACGGTGAGGTGCGCGGCGTGTTGCCCAGCCAAGATTGGAAACGCGCGTATTACAAACGAGCCGAGCAGAAAAAATGGTATGCCGGAGAGACGATTTCGCTAGGCATCGGCCAAGGCTACAACACCTTCACCATGCTGCAGCTCGCGCATGCCACGGCCATCTTGGCCAATGGCGGCATCCGGCATCAGCCCAAATTGGTCACGGCCACGCAAGATGCGCTCAGCCGAAATTGGATCCCTGCTGCGAAAGAGCCAGCTTTGAACTTGGGCTACAAACCTGAGCACATCGCCGTGATCAACCGCTCACTTGTGGGCGTCACAAAAGAGGGCACATCGGCGCGCGTGTTCGCTGGGGCTGGCTATGTGAGCGGCGGCAAAACCGGCACAGCGCAGGCCGTGACGATTGGCCAAAAAGACAAATACAACGCCTCCAAGATGGAAGAGCATCAGCGCGATCATGCGCTCTATATGGCCTATGCGCCGGCCGATAATCCGCAAATCGCTTTGGCTGTGATTGTTGAGAATGCAGGTTTTGGCGCGGAGCATGCCGCCCCGATTGCGCGCCGCGTGTTTGATTACATGCTCCTAGGCCAATACCCGAGCGAAGAAGATTTGGCGGCAGTGAAAAAAGGCCAAGCTGCTGCGCCGCTTGGCAAGCCGCGCAAGGTAGAAGAGATGCCTTGGAAGGCTGCGCAGCCTTGAGCTGAATTTGCGGGTTTCTCCGGGTTGTTGCAAGCGATGACTTTGCTGACAATATAAAAAAAGAACGACCGTTCTTTTTTTATAAAGACCAAACTGGGGACATCTATGAAAAACAAACTCCTGGCCATCCTTGGCGTTGCTGCGCTCGTGCTGGCCACTGCAGGCGCAGCCGTTGCAACCAACTATTCCTTGTGGATCAATGGCCGCAATAATCCTGGTGTGCAAGGCGGCAACTATGCTGATTTCACCTACTGGGGCCCCGCAGCGACTGCTGCTGGCGTGAACAAAGTGTCTGTGAACTGGGATGGATCGAGCCGCGTGGCGGATCAAAACTTCCGCATTCGTGATGCGCTCGATTGCTATTGCACGGGAGATAACTGGTGCTACGTGGCTGCGCACAGCGCAGGCAATTTGCAAATTGGTTATGCCATGTCGCTCTACGGCGGCTCTGCGCGTACCAAGCGCACTGGCGTGGTTGCGGGCGGCCAATGCGGCGCGGCTTCAGGCGGCGGCACGCAAACCGGCTGGAATATCAAGTGGGTGAACGTGGCTGCAGGCGCGGCTGGCGGCAGCGAGCTGGCGGATTTGGGCAGCTGGGCGGTGTCTGATGCGCTCACAAGCGATTTGAAAACCACCACCGCTCGCGCTTTGTACGACCACAACCAAACCCGCGCCAAATGGTTTTACATGTTTGCAGGCGCAAGCGGCGCTGTGCAATCCGGCTTAATGCCTGGCCAAGACGACCAAGCCGTGGCTTATCACTCTTCAGGCGGCACAGCGGGCTCAGGCGGCCGCGGCTTGTGCAATCCTGGCAATTGGTTTTGCAACGACTTGAACCTAGGCACAGCAGCCAATGAAGGCGGCAGCGTGAAATGGACGAATCACACTGTGCAATTCCGCGACAACAACGAGCAATACAACCATTACACCAATGGCAATTGGGGCGGCGTGGTTGGGCTGGTGCGCGCAGACATGGTGACAAACGCCAAATAATTGAGCACCTGTTTACTGATACAAACAGCTGCGTCGCACCATGAGAAATCGCGCGGCTGTGGCCTGGATGCTGGCCATCCTTGGGGTGGCGGCGCTGCTGCTTGGGTGGCTGTTTGGAGATGATTCGGCGGGTTCTGCGCCAACCGGTCCAAATGCTAGCGTGGCTGCTACGGCTGCAGTGCAAAGTGCAGTGGGTTTGAGCACGCTGAGCGCAGCTGCAAACTCGGGCGTTGGCAGCAGTGGCGCGCCACTGAGCCCAGAAGGCATCAAAGCGCGAGAAGAGAAACTCGCGCAAGCACGACAGCGCTATGAGCGCGCGAGCCAAGTGTTTAGCAGCTATCGCGATGCCACGCGTTATCCGCATGAATCGCGTCCGATGGCCGATGCGCCAGACCAAGTGCGTCCGTTTGCAGCAGTGGTGGAAGAAAAAACCATGCGCAATGAGCGCGGCGAGCCGGTCAAGGGCATCACGCTCAAAACGGGTCAAGACCGCGTGTTTCTCTCGGGCCAAGATACGGTGAAATTCACCGTGCAGGCCACCAATAGCAGCGGCAAAGTGCTGCCTTTGCTCGTGACTCGTGCTGCGGCGCAATCCGTGCCGGATGGTAAGCAACTTGCGCCCCTGCGATCAACGAACTTGGATTTTTCTGATGCGGGAACGGCTGGTGCTGGCGGTGTGGATGAGGTGGCAGGCGATGGCAACTTCAGTGCGCGGCTTGTACCCAGCACACAAGGATTTGCAGGCTTTGCGGGCACGATTCGCGTCCTGGTCTTCGTGCGAACAGATGGCAAAGAAGGCGTGGCGCATTTTGATGTGATCTACACCGAAGACGTGCCTGCGGCTTGGGGCACGATCCGCGAGGCGAACGAGGCAGGCTCACTCAACTTCTATCTCAAAGCCAATGTGCGCGTAGCGGGGCGCTATGTCGTGAGCTCTAGAGTCGATGATGCGCGCGGCCAGCCGTTTGCCCTGCTGACGTTCAATGAAGAGGTGGCAGCGGGGGCGCAGGAATTCAAGTTGCATTTGTTTGGCGCACTGATCCGCGATAAGCGGCCTGTGTTTCCGCTGAAGCTTCGCGATATAGATGGCTTTTTGCTGATTCCGGATAAGTTTCCAGATCGTCTCATGATGCCGCGACTCTCTGGCGTGATGCATACCAGCGGGGCTTACACGTCGGAGAGCTTCTCGCCCAACGAATGGAGCAGCGAAGAGCGTGATCGCTATCTCGCGGAGTACGGCCGCGATCTGGATGCGGCGCTAATTGAGCTAGACCGGTTGGGTGGCCGTTAAGCCACCTTTTCGTTATTTTTAGAGTCTTTTTGGCCTCTAGCCGGCAAATAATATGGGCGGATAGCTATGCTTTTAATAGCTTCTCTAGCTCAGTAATGAAATGCGTGGCTACATCCCAGCCCATTTGATCAGTGATCTCCTGAAAGCAGGTTGGGCTGGTGACGTTGATCTCAGTGAGCTGCTCGCCAATCACATCCAAACCGATGAGAAACAAACCGCGCTTGGCCAAAATCGGGCCAATGTGCTCTGCAATTTCACGATCTCGCGTGGTGAGCGGTTGCGCGACACCTTTGCCGCCTGCCGCCAAATTCCCGCGCACTTCGCCGCCTTGCGGAATGCGAGCGAGCGTGTAAGGAACGGGTGCACCGTTGATCACCAAGATGCGTTTATCGCCCTGCTCAATCGCAGGAATGAATTTCTGCACCATCACGGTTTGTGCACCGTCTTTGTTGAGCGTTTCGATGATGCCGCCTAAGTTGAGGCCATCGGCTTTCACGCGGAAGATGCCCGCACCACCCATGCCATCGAGCGGCTTCAAAATGATGTCTTTGTGCTCTGCGTGGAAGCGTTTGATGTCTGATGCGTCACGCGTGACGAGCGTGGGCGAGATGAATTGCGGGAACTCAAGAATAGCTAGTTTTTCGGGATGATCACGCAGTGCTCGCGCTTTGTTAAACACTTTCGCGCCTTCACGTTCTGCTTGTTCGAGTAAATGCGTGGCGTAGAAATACTCGCTGTCAAAGGGCGGGTCTTTGCGCATGATCACGGCATCAAAATCCCTCAGCAAAGCTGGGCGCTCATCTGGCTTGGATTGTTTGGCGGTGAACCAATGGTCCAGCTCGCCAGTGAGCGAAATATCGCGCACGTAGGCGGTCACCAAGCCGCCGCTTTGCCACATGATGTCTTTGGGCTCGCAAGCGCTCAGAGTATGGCCGCGTGCGCTGGCAGCGCGCATCATGGCATAGGTGCTGTCTTTATAGGTTTTAAACGTTCCGAGCGGATCGGCGATGAAGAGGATATGCATGCTGTGTATTAGGTAGATTTAGCGCGATAGTTTTGCACAAACAGTGCCAAGCTGCCTGCCACCACGCCCCAGAAGGCCGCGCCGATACCCGCAAGTGTTACGCCGCTGAGCGTGACCAGGAAGGTGATGATGGCCGCATCGCGGTGTTTTTCGTCGTGCAGCGCGGTGGCCAAGCCGCCTGCAATCGTGCCAAGCAAGGCTAGGCCAGCGATGGCCGCGATCAGCTCTTTCGGGAAAGCCGTGAGTAAGGCTGTCACGATGCTGGCAAACAAGCCGATAAAAATGTAAATGATGCCGCACACCGATGATGCGATGTAGCGTTTGTCTGGATCAGGATGCGCTTCTTTGCCCATGCAAATCGCGGCTGTGATGGCGCTGAGATTCAAAGCAAACGCGCCAAACGGGGCGAGCAGAAAAGTAGCTATTCCTGTCATGCTGATGATCTTGGATAACGGCAGTTGGTAGCCCGAAGCGCGAATCGCTGCGACGCCCGGTAAATTCTGCGATGCCATGGTGACGATGAAGAGCGGCAGCGCCAAGCTGATGGCTGCGGCCCAAGAGAATTCAGGCATCACAAATACGGGTGCTGCTAAGTTAAAAGTGATGTTTGCCGGCGTATATTCTGCGCGGATAGCTACGTAAATAATAGCAATGAGCAATGTGAGCACCACAGCGTATCGCGGGCTGAAGCGCTTGCCCAGCAGATAAGTCACGAGCATCAACACGACCAATATCCAATTCGTTTGCGCCGCCACAAAGCCTTGCATGCCAAAGCGTGCGAGCACACCAGCTAGGAGCGCAGCAGCTATTGCCATCGGGATGCGATCCATGAGCTTTTCAAACAAGCCAGTCACACCAGCGAGTGTGATCATCACGGCGCAAATCATAAAAGCGCCTACCGCTTCATTCATCGAATAGCCTGCCCCTCCTGCGCCTGCGACACCCGCCACAGCCAACACCGCCGCGCCCGGCGTGCTCCAAGCCACCATCACTGGTTTGCGCAAAATCAGTGATGGCACGAGCGAACACAAGCCCATGCCAATGCCCAAAGCCCACATCCACGAGGTGAGCTGTTCGGGTGTGGCTTTGAACGCCAGCGCAGCAGAAAAAACGATCGCTACCGAACTTGTAAAACCCACCAGCACTGCAACGAAGCCCGCTGTCGCTGCTGAGAGCGAGAAGTCTTTGAAGAACGACTTCAAATCAAATCTCAACCTTCGAGCCGAGTTCCACGACAGAGTTATTTGGCAAGCGCAAGAAATCTGCCGCCGCGCTGGCGTTGTGGTGCATCTGCGCAAACAGTTTCTCGCGCCATTCGCTCATGCCGCCGCCAATGGTCGGCACCACGGTGTCGCGAGAGAGGAAGTAGCTGGTTTGCATCGGATCAAGCGCACAACCGCGCCCAACGATTTGTTTCAAAGCTTCAGGCACATCCGGATCGTTTTTGAAACCGAAATTCAAAGTCACTTGCCAGCAGTCGTGGCCTAGCGGCTCAATCTGTACGCGTTTGTTCAAACCAATCCAAGGCACTTCATGGCTTTTGACTGTGACGAACAAGTTGTGCTCATGCAGCACCTTGTTGTGCTTGAGGTTGTGTAGCAGTGCATTGGGAACTGTACCTTGGTCGCTGGTAAGAAATACCGCCGTGCCCTCCACGCGCGTGGGCGGGCTGACAAACACCGCTTCGAGGAAGCTGGTCAGGTCGATGCCGTCTTGCTTGGTTTTCTCATGCAAGAGTTTGCGCCCTTGCTTCCAAGTCATCATCAACGTGAAGATCGCTGCGCCAATCGCCAGCGGAAACCAGCCGCCATCAAGCAGTTTGAGCATGTTGGATGCCCAAAAAGCAAAGTCCACAATAAAAAACACGGCGGTGGCGGCAACGCAAAGCCACAGCGGATACTTCCAAGCATGGCGGATCACAAAGAAGGTGAGGATCGTGGTGATCAACATATCCGTCGTCACCGCAATACCGTAAGCCGATGCCAAAGCACCGGAAGATTTGAACATCACCACCGCCAGCACAATCGCTACGAATAACGCCCAGTTCACAAACGGAATGTAGATTTGCCCGGTTTCTTTGGTGGAGGTGTGCAACATGCGCAGACGCGGCAGAAAACCGAGTTGAACAACTTGTTTGGTCACAGAAAACGCGCCAGAAATCAAAGCTTGAGAAGCAATCACGGCAGCCATGGTGGCCAAGATCACCAAAGGAATCAGCATCCAATCGGGCGCCATCATGTAAAACGGATTCTTGACCGTCTCAGGCTTGGCGAGCAGAAGCGCACCTTGACCGAAATAATTCAGCGTGAGGGCAGGCATCACGACGGTGAACCAAGCAATTCGGATGGGCCGTTTACCGAAATGCCCCATATCAGCATACAAGGCTTCTGCGCCTGTCACACAGAGCACAATCGCGCCCAAGATGATGAATGCCGTACCGGGGTTATGCCAAACAAACAGCATGGCGTAATGCGGGCTCAGCGCCTTTAAGATCACTGGGTTGCCCATGATGTGAAAGATGCCCAGCCCAGCGAGCACGGCAAACCAAACCAAAGTGATCGGCCCGAAAAACTTTCCGATACCTGCTGTGCCACGCTTTTGTACAAGGAACAGAAAAAATAAAATCACCAGCGAAAGTGGCACCACATACTTCTTGAATTGAGGTGATATCACCTCCAGCCCTTCCACTGCTCCGAGCACTGAGATCGCCGGTGTGATCACACCGTCACCGTAAAACAGACAAGTGCCAAAGATGCCAACGATCAACAGCACGCGCCGCAATTCGGGTTGGTCACTCACCGCTCGTGAAGCCAAAGTCAGCATGGCCACTAGGCCCCCCTCGCCTTCGTTGTCAGCACGCAACACTAGAGCGACGTACTTGACGGAAACGATCACAGTCAACGTCCAGAAGATCAGTGACAAGATGCCATAAATGTTTTGTGGCGTAAATTCCACATGCCCAGATCCAAAGATCTCCTTCATTGCGTACAGCACACTGGTACCTATGTCGCCGTACACCACGCCAACAGCGCCGACGACCAAAGCAATGAGAGAGGTTTTTTGAGTGGACACGAGAGAATTCCTTGATGAAGTTTAAACCTTCCGGTGAACGCTGGAACGCAAGGTTCATGTTTCATCAAGGAAAACAAAACTAAACATAAAAATTTGCTTGAGTCGCTAATGGCGTTCGCCGCCAGCATTGGCTTTGCCTGAGCGATCGGTCATTAGTAAAAAAACGTATCAAATTTCTCAAATCATGTAGATAAAGCAAGTAAAACATTCAATATCAAGGGTTTATTTCGGTAAACTCAGGTAATTTCACGCTAACAAAGCAGCAATAACAGGTTTATTTTTTGAAAATTGGTAAGCAGAAGACTCTCAATCTTCTGAAAACGTCATCGCTAAGATTCAAATTAGCGGGCATGCTTTTAGGCGGCCTGTGGCTATTCCTATTGTTATTGGGCTTGCAGTTACCAGCAGTTGCTCAAACTCAAGTCACTAATACCGCTTCCATTTCTGTGCCGTCTGGCGTGACCAATACTGGCGCCGGCTGCACGAGCGGAACGTGTACGGCTGTTGACCCAGACGTCATTTCACCGAGTCTTCCAACGATTTCCAAATCATTCGCGCCCACATCGATCAACGCTGGCGGCACAAGTCTTTTGGTGATCACATTCACAAACACGCACCAACTTGTCTCGGCCACATTCACTTCAGCGCTGCTTGATAACTATCCAACAGGCATTAACAACTCGTCTGCACCAAACCCGAGCACGACCTGTGCGAACTCAACGGTTACGGCCACCTCCGGAGCAGGATCATTAACTGTGCCATCGGGAACGGTGGTCCCGCCAGCATCATCATGCTCTGTGTCTGTCGTCGTAACTGGTATCTTGAGTGGTACTAATACGATACCGCCAGGGTCGTTGACGACATCTGTGGGTAGCAATACGGCAACAGTCACAGCCACCCTAACTGTCATCCCTCAGGCCGACCTGCGCATCAACAAAACCGCAGGTGTGGCCAGCGTCAGCGCCGGCGGCACCTACACCTACACCGTGGTCGTCTTCAACGCCGGCCCAAGCAACGCCAGCGACGTCACCATCACCGACGTGCTGTCCGCCGGTCAAACCTTGCTCAGCGCCGTGGCCAGCACAGCGCCGACCACCAGCGCCACCAGCGCAGCAGGCGGCACCTTCAGCTACGCCAGCCTGAACGCGGGCATCACGGTGACCCTCACCTTGACGGTACAAGCGGGCACAGCCACCAGCGGCGTGGTCACCAACACCGCCCAGGTCACCAGCACCACGGCTGACCCGAGCACCACCAACAACATCTCCACGGCCACCTTGACGGTCGCATTAGCCGATGTGAGCGTCACCTTTGATCTGCCGGCCAGCGCGCAGCCCGGCACCACGGTGAGCGCCACGGTCACGGTGGCCAACATTGGCGCGGGCACGGCCAGCAACGTGATCACCACCGTCACCCTGAGCACGGGCCAAGTGGTC
>JANMFP010000113.1:0-3099 GCA_031378135.1 Variovorax sp.
AGGCTCGCCCAAGCGGCGCATCGGTGTGCGGCTCATGATTTTTGCTTTGGCCGCTTCATCCGTGAGCACTGCCTTTTGGGCCAGCTCAGTAGCAATCGTGCCGGGCGCCACGGCGTTCACGCGAATGCCATGATCTGCCAAAGCCAGCGCCGCCACGCGCGTGAGCTGGTTGATGCCGCCTTTGCTCATGTTGTAGCTTGCAATGCTTGGAATAGCCAGCACGGCATTGACCGAGCTCATGTTGATGATGCTGCCTTGCGTTTTATGGGCGACCATCACGCGAGCCGCCGCTTGCGCCATGAGGAAACTGCCTTTCAAATTCACTGCCATCACGGCATCGAAATCTTCTTCGCTCACATCGAGAAAAGGCGAGGCTTTGAAGATGCCCGCGTTGTTAACGAGCACGTCGATGCGGCCATGTAACTGCATGACTTTGGCAATCAGCGTGTCAATCTGCGACTTCTGCGCCACATCGCAATGCACATAAGTCGCGTGCAAGTCTGTGGCCAAAGCTTGGCCTAAAGCGTCATTCACATCTGCAAGCACCACACTCGCGCCTTCTCGTGCGAAGCGCTCCGCGCATGCTGCGCCAATGCCTTGCGACGCGCCAGTGATGACGACGACTTTGTCTTTTAATCCGAGTGAAATCATACTTTTCATGACAATATTAGCCCTGAGGCGGCATAAAAACTGCACAGTTAGCTATTAATTCGATAGCGTCGCATTGAATGTCAGAGATAGCCTTGCCGGGCGAATACAGCGAAGAGCCGATGCCAAAACCATTCGCACCCGCCGCCCAGTAGGCTGCCATATTCGCCGCACCTATGCCACCCACGGGGAGCAGCAGGGCATCGCGTGGCAACACGGCGCGCATGGCTTTGAGGGCGGCGGGCGAGATGATCTCCGCAGGGAACAGCTTGATCGCATCTGCGCCAGTAGCCAGCGCAGCGAAGGCTTCGCTCGGCGTAGCGATGCCGGGAATGGCCAGCATGCTTTGCGTCTTTGCAGCTGCAACAACTTCTGGGTTGAAATTCGGCGCGATGATCAGTTGCCCGCCAGCGGCTTTGACTTGGGCTACTTGGCTTGTGCTGAGCACCGTGCCCGCGCCAATCAAGGCCTCGGGCAATTCGCGGCGCAGCGCAGCAATGCTCTCAAAGGGATCAGGTGAATTGAGAGGCACTTCCAAAATGCGTAAACCCGCATCCCACAAAACGCGTCCAACTGCAGCGGCTTCAGGCGGCGTGATGCCGCGCAGGATCGCAATCAGTGGGCAGGCTTGAAGATGCGAATGAAAAAGGGGAGTCAAAGCTGCGGTCATCTCAAGATGATACGTGCCGCTCGAGTCAGCCATATTGAAAGCTTACGGTTCACGGCTCGCGGATTAAAGTCGTTTTCCGTTGCCATCAAACCCGTGCAGCTTGCCAGGTAGCGGTTGTACGTGGATCGTGCTGTCGATCGTGGGGCTTTGTATGCCTTCTGCAATGCGCACGATGAGGTTAGGCAAAGTGCTACGACCTGCGCTGCAGTACAGCAATTTCTCTGCGCCAAGCATCTCGATACTTTGCACTTTGGCTGCCATACCCGTCGCGGCCATGTGCAAATGCTCGGGTCGTACGCCGACTGTGGCCAACAGAGCATTTTTAGCATCTAATTGACCACTGGCCGGCGTATTTTCTGCGCTGAATGCTATTAAATCAGTAGCATCTTGAAGATCAAGCAAATTCATCGGCGGGCTGCCTATGAAGCTTGCCACGAAGGTGCTGGCCGGTGTGTGATACACGTCCTCCGGCGTGCCGAATTGTTCGACATTGCCGCCGTTGAGCACCATCAATCGCTCGCCGAGCGTCATCGCTTCGATCTGATCGTGCGTCACGAAAAGTGAAGTCACACCCAACTCGCGGTGCAGTTGCTGAATTTGCAAGCGCGTGGATGCGCGCAGCTTGGCGTCCAAGTTGGAAAGCGGCTCATCAAACAAAAACACCTGCGGTTTGCGCACAATCGCGCGCCCCATGGCCACGCGCTGGCGCTGGCCACCAGAGAGTTCGCGGGGCTTGCGCTGAAGATACGGCTCAAGCTCGAGCATCTTCGCGGCTTTGGCCACGCGCTGCTCAATTTCCGCCGTGGGTACTTTGGCGATTTTCAGGCCATAGGCCATGTTTTCAAACACGCTCATGTGCGGATACAGCGCGTAGTTTTGAAACACCATCGCAATATCGCGCTCGGCTGGCTCCAGATCATTCACGACGCGATTGCCAATGGAAATATCACCACCTGAGATTTCTTCTAAGCCTGCGACCATGCGTAGCAGCGTGGATTTACCGCAGCCCGATGGGCCAACGATCACGACGAATTCACCATCTTTGATCTCGCCGTTGATGCCGTGAATGACTTGATTCGCGGTCGGGCCTTTGCCGTAGCGTTTGATGACTTGTTGAAGGGTAATTGAGGCCATGATGTTTCGCTTAATTTAACAATGCTGCAAGGCTGAGGCTCGAATACAAACTTCCGGACGCAGAAGACGCAAAGGTTACGCAGAAGACGCAAAAAAGAAAAAGAAAAAAGAAAATTTAGTTGAACAATACGTCTATAAATTCAGTTTTCTGATTTTTTATTTTTTGGTTATTTTTTTTGAGTAACCTTTGCGTCTTCTGCGTCCGGTATTGGTATTCGTATTCGTATTAAATTTATTTCTCGGTATCCACCAATCCCTTGACAAACCATTTTTGCATCAAGATCACCACCAGCGCAGGTGGCAATGCAGCGAGGATAGTGGTGGCCATGACAACGTTCCATTCTGTGTAGGCTTCGCCGGAGATCATGCGTTTGATGCCTAGGACGATGGGGTACATGTTTTCGTTGGTGGTGACCAAAAGCGGCCAGAGGTATTGATTCCAGCCGTAGATGAACTGAATCACGAAGAGCGCGGCAATCGAGGTGCGCGAGAGGGGCAGCAGCACGTCTTTGAAAAAGCGCATGGGCGAGGCGCCATCCATGCGTGCGGCTTCAACCAATTCATCGGGTACGGTGAGGAAGAATTGGCGGAAGAGGAAGGTGGCCGTGGCTGAGGCAATCAGCGGCACGGTGAGGCCGGCCATCGAG
>JANMFP010000115.1:0-3240 GCA_031378135.1 Variovorax sp.
GAATACATCTTGCCATTGTTCACAAAATCTGCTGAGAGCACGCGGCCCGCGCGCAGTGGCTCGCCATCGGCTTCCAAGCTCTCATAAACGACGCTGAAGCGATCGCCCTTGCGCAGTGCGCGGATGAAATCGATGTCGCCCGAGAAAATTTCAGCGAGTTGTACGGCTACGGCATCAGGAATGCGCGATTCATCCGTGGCGGCAAACAGCGAAGATTTGATCGTGCCCGAGGCCAAGCGCGTGTTGGCCACGAGAGGCGCTGTCTCAACTGCGCTGCTCAGTTGCCCGTTTATACGTTGGATGACAAGACGCTGGAAATTCGCGCCGTCATCAGGCGTCCAGCGGGCTGTGAGTTGCAGCAAAGCATTGTTGGCATCCACCTCGGCTGTCACGCTTCGGCCAGCGCGGCTGAGCAGGGCTTGGCGGGAGGCGTTGTCGTTGCGTAGAAACTGGACGGCAGCCGCATCGAGCACACCCAAACGGCGCAGCAAGCTGTCTGCAGTATCGTTGCTGCGTGTGGTTTCGCTACGGTACAGCACGAAAGCGGGCAGAGGCTCGGCCAGTAGCGTTTGTGCAGAAGCGGATTGAGCCAAAGGCTCAACGCTCTCAATCACTTGGCGCACCGGCACGCTGCTGGGATCGGGTACGAATGTGGCCACAGCAAACGCAGTCGCGCCTGTGCCCAGCAACACGCTGCCCACGAGCGCGAGCACGCGGCGCGGGTGGCGCTGCATCACTTGCAGCGCGGCTTGTGCAGCATCAGCGGTCATTGCTGCGGCTGAAGATAAAACCTGAGAAAAAGTCAAAACTACAATCCGTTCATCGCGCAATGTTTAATGCGTAAGAGAAGTAAGCGAGTTTGCTGGTCTTGCGAAAAATGCAAGATGCGTGCCGCTAACAGCCAATATTCATGTCCTGCCACGTAAAATTTGGCATTGACCAATGCAGAATAGTATATCGCAGCTAAGTTCCAAGCCGAGCGGGAAAACACTTATGAATCAAGCACTTACAACTAATCATGCATCCAGTACCGCGCCCATTTCTGATGCCATAAAACACGCCATGTCCATGAGCCTGCGCGGTGTCGATGAGCTGCTTCCGCAGGAAGAATGGCTTAAAAAGCTGCAAAAGAGCGAAAAAACCGGCATTCCGCTGCGAATAAAGCTCGGCCTTGATCCCACCGCGCCGGATTTGCACGTGGGCCACACCGTGGTGCTCAACAAAATGCGCCAGCTCCAAGACCTGGGACACACGGTGATTTTCTTGATAGGCGATTTCACCAGCATGATCGGCGATCCGTCTGGCCGCAACTCCACCCGCCCGCCGCTTACACGCGAGCAGATCGAAGAAAACGCGAAAACTTACTACAAACAAGCCAGCCTCGTGCTCGATCCCACGAAGACAGAAATCCGCTACAACAGCGAATGGAGCGATCCGCTGGGAGCGCGCGGCATGATAGAGCTGTCGGCCAAATACACTGTTGCCCGCATGATGGAGCGCGATGATTTTCACAAACGCTTCACCACTGGCCAGAGCATCAGCGTGCATGAATTCCTCTACCCGCTCATGCAAGGCTACGATTCCGTCGCGCTCAAAAGTGATTTAGAACTCGGCGGCACCGATCAAAAATTCAACCTGCTCATGGGGCGTCATCTGCAGCAAGAATACGGCCAAGAGCCGCAATGCATCTTGACCATGCCTCTGCTGGTGGGCCTCGATGGTGTGGACAAAATGAGCAAGTCCAAAAATAACTACATCGGCATCACTGAAGCCCCGAACACCATGTTCGCCAAAGTGCTCTCCATCTCCGACACGCTCATGTGGAATTGGTATGAACTTCTTTCCTTCAAATCTTTGGAAGATATCGCTGCACTTAAACGCGACATAGAAGCTGGCCGCAACCCCAAAGAAGCCAAAGTGATGCTCGCCAAAGAAATCACGGCGCGCTTCCACTCCGCAGCCGCCGCAGACAAAGCCGAACAAGACTTCATCAACCGCAGCAAAGGCGGCGTGCCCGATGAGATTCCAGAAGTTGCTGTGTCTCTAAACGGCTTAACCGAGATGGGCATAGGCGCCATCCTCAAAGCCGCCAAGCTCACCGAATCCACAGGTGAAGCCAACCGCCACATCGACGGCGGCGCAGTCCGTGTGGACGGCACAGTCATCAGCGACAAAGCCCTCAAGCTCGGCGCGGGCGCGTATGTGATGCAAGTGGGGAAGAGGAAATTTGCGAAGGTCGTAGTTCGCTAAGGAGACTTGTATGGAAATCAAAAATGGCGATTTTGTGAGTTATTTGGAGCAAGCAGCTCTGCCTCGCAAGCCTACCCAAGACGTAGCTCTCGAACCGACTGCACAACCGCAAGGCAGCGAAGAGCCAAAAGCCTTCGACGGCGAAGCCTTTGCACAAATGCTCATGGATGATGAAAAGTTGGAAGCCTATGCAGCGAAAATGCGCGCCGATGCTCAAGAACAAGCCGAATTAGAGCCAATGTCAGACGAAGAGTTTGAACGCCAAGCTTTGGAAGCAGGCGGCTCGGATGGTGATGCCAGTACGCCCGAATAGGCTGTAACGCTGTGCAAACCATTCTTCAGCGCGTATCCCAAGCCAGCGTCAGAGTAGACGGCCAAACTATCGGGGAAATCAATCACGGCCTGCTGATCCTCCTCTGCGCCGAGCGCGGCGACACAGATGCACTCGCTGAGAAGATGCTCTCCAAAATCCTCAAGCTGCGTATCTTCAGCGATGAGAATAGCAAGCTGAATCGCTCGGTGCAGGATGTGCAAGGAGGGCTGCTGATCGTGAGTCAGTTCACCTTAGCAGCCGATGTGAGCGGTGGCAATCGCCCGAGTTTTAAGAACGCTGCGCCGCCTGATGAGGGGCGCAGGTTGTATGAGTTGTTTGTGGAGAAAGCGCGCGCAGCTCACGCCATCGTGCAAACCGGCCAATTCGCCGCAGACATGAAAGTCTCGCTCATCAACGATGGCCCCGTGACCATCCCCATTCGAATGACGGCGTGAGCACTCCGTGCACAAATCGCAGCATGTCAATGCTCCTAATTCAATAGCATCGCACGCAATGTATACGCCGGCTACAAGCCTGAAACGCTCTCAAAAACCAATAAAAAAGCCCTTGAGCGGAACTCAAGGGCTTCAATACTGGGGTGGCTGATGGGGCTCGAACCCACGACAACAGGAATCACAATCCTGGACTCTACCAACTGAGCTACAGCCACCGTAGAG
>JANMFP010000130.1:0-5192 GCA_031378135.1 Variovorax sp.
GCGATGGCGCTTTTTCTAGCGCTCATGGTGCTCATGGTGTTTGGCAATGTGGTGTTGCGCTATGGGTTTAACTCAGGCATTGCGATCAGTGAAGAGTTATCGCGCTGGTTGTTTGTGTGGGTCACGTTCATGGGCGCGGTCGTTGCGCTCAAGGACAAAGCGCATCTCGGCACGGATATGCTGATCAGTCGCATCAGCATGTTTGGCAGAAAGCTTTGCCTCGGCGTCAGCTATGCGCTGATGCTAGCGCTATGTGGCGTGCTCTTCAAAGGCGCTTGGGAGCAAACCAAGATCAATGCCAGCTCCACCAGTGCCGCCATGGAAATATCCATGGGCATCTTCTTTGCCTCTGGCTTGATGTTTGCAGTCTTGGGTGGTTTGATCATTGCGCGCGATTTGTACCGCTTGATCACAGGCCAAATGAGTGAGGATGAGCTGATGGCTGTGCGTGAATCCGAAGAAGTGCCGCATGGCGCAGCGGGCCATCAGTAATAAAGAGGCAACAAAATGACCATCGCCATCTTTCTTGTTGCGTTGCTGGGCGCCATGGCGCTGGGCATGCCGATTGCTTTTTCTTTACTCTTTACCGGTGCTGCATTGATGTGGCAGTTGGGCATGTGGGATTCGCAAATCCTCGCGCAAAACGTGATTGAGGGGGCCAACAGCTTCCCGCTGTTGGCTGTGCCATTCTTTATGCTCGCTGGCGAGATCATGAATGTGGGCGGCTTATCCAAACGCATTGTGAATTTTGCGCTCGCGCTTGTCGGGCATATTCCGGGTGGCTTGGGCTATGTCGCGATTGTTGCGGCTTGCATCATGGCCGCACTCTCAGGCTCGGCTGTGGCTGATGCGGCGGCGCTCTCGGCACTGTTGCTGCCGATGATGATTCGCGCCGGGCATGATCCCGCGCGCTCGGCGGGCCTGATTGCGTCAGCGGGCATCATCGCGCCGATCATTCCGCCGTCGATTGCCTTCATCATCTTTGGCGTTGCAGCCAACGTATCTATTTCCAAATTGTTTTTAGCTGGCATCGTGCCCGGGATTTTGCTTGGGGGATCGCTCTGGATCACTTGGTGGATTTTGGTGCGCAAAGAAAAAATCACACCGCCGCCCCGTGCCACAGGTGCTGAAGTGGTGAAGGCGTTTCGCGAAACGCTGCTGGCTTTGGGGATGCCCATCATCGTCGTTGGTGGCCTAAAATTTGGCGTGTTCACGCCCACCGAATCTGCAGTGGTGGCAGCCGTGTATGCCTTGTTGATTTCAATCTTTGTTTACCGCGAAATCAAGATCAAAGATTTGTTGCCCATCTTCATTCAAGCTGGCAAAACCAGCGCGGTGGTGATGTTTCTTGTTGCAGCGGCCATGGTCTCTGCATGGATGATCACGGTGGCGCAATTGCCGGCGCAGCTCACGGCGCTGTTGCAGCCTCTTCTGGATAGCCCGAAGCTGCTCATGTTTGTCATCATGATCATCGTGATGATCGTTGGTACTGCGATGGACATGACGCCCACGATTTTGATCCTCACGCCTGTGCTCATGCCGCTGGTCAACGCGGCAGGCATTGATCCGATTTATTTCGGTGTGCTCTTCATCATCAACAATGCGATTGGCCTGATCACGCCGCCGGTGGGCACGGTGCTCAATACGGTGGCGGGCGTGGGCAAGATCAGCATGGATAAAGTCACGCGTGGCGTGTTGCCTTTCATGGTGGCGCAATTTGTATTGTTGTTTTTGATGGTGTTGTTCCCGCAAATCGTGATTTGGCCCGCTAAGTTTTTAGGCGGCTAAAGCAATGGCCATCAAGGGTTCAGACTGACATCAAGCCATCACTGGCATCATGATCCTTTTCAGACAAAGCATATGAACGCACGCCGTATGCCCCGTTTTATTCACCGCGTGTTGTGTATTTTTTGGAGACTCTTATGAAACGTTTGTTTGTGAAAAGCGTGATTGCTGCTGTGGCTTTGGTGGCTGCAGGCATGGCCTCTGCCCAAAATTACACGGAGCGCACTGTGAAGTTCGGCACACAGAATGCGCCTGGCCATCCCAGCGTGCAGGGCATGGAGAAATTCAAATCTATTGTGGAGGCGAAATCTGGCGGCAAGATCAAAGTCAATTTGTTTCCCGGTGGCCAGTTGGGCAACGACCAATTTCACGTGAGCGGTGTGCAAGGCGGCACGATTGAGATGACAGTGATGAACAGCGGCATTCTTGCATCGCAAGTGCCTGCGTTTGCGATTTTTGATTTCCCTTTTATGTTTGAAAGCGAAGCTGTGGCCGACAAAATTGTGGATGGCTCGTTCGGCAAAAAAATGCATGGCCGCTTGGAAGAAAAAGGTATGGTGGGCTTGGCCTATTGGGAGCTGGGATTTCGCAACATGACCAACAGCAAGAGACCACTGAACAAAGTGGAAGATATTGCTGGCTTGAAATTGCGCGTGATTCCTAATCCTATTAATCTGGATTGGGTCAAAGCGCTTGATGCGAACCCAACGCCTCTGCCTTTCCCTGAGCTCTACGGTGCTTTGGAGAACAAAGCGGTGGATGGCCAAGAAAATCCGATTCCTACCATCAAGGGTTCCAAGCTCAATGAAGTGCAAAAGCATTTGGCCTTGACCAAGCATGTCTATAACCCGCAATCCGTGATCATCTCCAAGAAACTTTGGGACACACTGAACAACGACGAGAAGAAATTGCTGGGTGATGCTGCGCAAGAATCTGCAGTATTTCAGCGGCAAACCAATCGCGCAGCTCTTACAAAAGATTTGGCCGATTTAAAGGCCGCTGGCATGCTCGTGACGGAATTCCCACCTGCTGAAACGGCTAAATTTGTGGAAAAAATGAAGCCTGTCATTGGCAAATATGCGGCCAATGTGGGCGCAGAAGTGGTGAACGATTTCTTGGCGGCTTCTGCTGCGGCTAAAAAGTAAGGCAAGATGGATCTGTGCCGATGAGATCGATGCAAAAAAATGAAGCTTCTGCATCGCTTTATTGCACGGCCTTTTGGCGCAGATTCAATACGACTTTCAGGGAACACGCATGAAAATTCTCGTCCTCAACGGTATCAACCTCAATATGTTTGGCAAGCGTGATGCAGCCACCTACGGCACGGCCACGCTCGCTGATATTGATGCCGCTTGCATCGCTTTGGGCAAAGAGCTTGGGGCCAGTGTGAGCTGCTATCAAACCAATATCGAAGGCGAGATGGCGCAGCGCATTCATGCCGCGCTCTCCGATGGCACGGCAGCTGTGGTGATCAATGCAGGCGCATGGACACACTACAGCATTGGCCTACGCGATGCGTTGGCTTGTTTGAAATGCCCGATCATTGAAGTTCACATGAGCAACATCCATGCGCGTGAAGAGTTCCGCCATCATTCAGTCATTGCTGCAATTGCCAAAGGCCAGATCGCCGGCTTTGGCGTGGAGAGTTATTTGTTGGGCATACGTGCTGCTTTAGCTATTGCAGCCGCTACCAAAGCGTAGCTACAAATTTAATAGCAAGCTGCGCATATTCTATGCCGGCTAACTGCCTATATTGTTCATAAATTCTGATAAAAATGCGTATCGACGGCAACACAGAAGTCATCGCCCATATTGGCTGGCCAACATACAGCTTCAAAGCGCCGCTGATCTACAACCCCTATTTTGAGCAAGCTGGGATCAATGCGGTGGTCACGCCCATGGCTTGCAAGCCAGAGCACTTTGCTTCTGTTTTGCTCAGTCTGTTCAAGCTAGAAAACATACGCGGCGCTTTGATCACGATGCCGCACAAGGTGAATGTGGTGAGTTTGCTGGATGTCGTCTCGCCGGCTGTGCGCGTGGCAGGAGCTTGCAATGCTGTCAAGCGCGGCGCGGATGGCAAGCTTTATGGCGATATGTTTGATGGCGAAGGTTTTGTGCGCGGTGTGCAGCGCAAGGGTTTCGCAGTCGCAGGCAAACGCGCTCTGGTCGTTGGCACGGGCGGTGTGGGCAGCGCGATTGCCGCAACGCTTGCTGGCGCGGGCATTGGCGAGATCGCTTTGTTTGATGTGGATGCTGCGAGTTACGCTGGTTTGGCGGATCGCATTCGCGCGAATTTTCCGCAGGTGAGGGTGAGTACGGGCAGCAACGATGCTTTTGGCTTTGATTTGGTGGTGAATGCCACGCCGCTGGGCATGAAAGAGGGCGATCCACTGCCGCTCAACATAAGCCGCTTGCAGCCGAACACATTTGTGGGCGAGGTCGTGATGGCGCAAGAAGTCACGGCATTTTTGGCTGCTGCTCAGGCGCGCGGCTGCCGCACCCAAGTTGGCACAGACATGCTGTACGAGCAGATTCCCGCTTACCTCGAATTTTTTAATTTGCCCAGCACCACATCTGAACATTTGCGCGAAGTGTCGCTGGTATGAATTCAGCGGCCAGCACTTGACAGAACTTGCCGGCAGCGCTTGAATCGATAGAAAATACTTTTTCAAGAAGGACACATCATGACGCTACCTGCACCACGCCTCACAGCCGCAGATTTTGACCAAGAGCTGTTGATCCTGTTTGATGCCTATGTGCATGGTGATATGGATCGACGCGGCTTCTTGGAGCGCGCTCAAAAATTCGCAGTCGGTGGGCTCACTGCTGTGGGCATCCTCGCCGCATTGCAACCGAATTTCGCCTTCGCGCAAGTCAGCGCCAAAGACGATAAGCGCATCACCACCGAGATGATCACCATCCCTTCACCCAATGGCTATGGCAGCATCAAAGCCTATGTGGCCAAACCTGCGGGAGCCACAGGCAAGCTGCCCAGCGTGTTGGTGATTCATGAGAATCGCGGCTTGAATCCGCATATCGAAGACATCGCTCGCCGGTTGGCGCTCGATGGCTACCTTGCTCTTGCCCCCGATGCGCTCACGCCTTTGGGCGGCTATCCCGGCGATGAAGACAAAGCCCGCACCGAGTTTGCCAAACTCGATCAAACCAAAACGCGGCAAGATTTTTTAGCCGGCTATGCGGCACTCAAAGCCCGCCCAGACAGCACCGGAAAAATCGGCGCCGTGGGCTTTTGCTATGGCGGCGGTATGGTGCATTACCTCTCCACGCAATTGCCTGATTTGGCCGCTGGCATCCCGTTTTATGGCAACCACCCCGCAGCGGAAGAGGCAGCAAAGGTTAAAGCGCCACTGCAAATTCATTTTGCGGGCGTTGACGAGCGCATCAAT
>JANMFP010000132.1:0-2717 GCA_031378135.1 Variovorax sp.
AGGTGTACGAGAGCATCGTCAAAGGCGAGCACACCATCCAGGCTGGCATGCCTGAGTCGTTCAATGTGTTGGTCAAAGAGATTCGCTCTTTGGGCATCGACATTGAACTCGAACGCAATTAATTGGAAGGAACTGAACGCATGAAATCCTTACTCGACTTATTTAAGCAGTTCACCCCTGACGAACATTTCGATGCGATTCGCATCGGCATTGCATCGCCAGAGAAAATTCGCAGCTGGTCTTTTGGCGAAGTTAAAAAACCAGAGACGATCAACTACCGCACCTTCAAGCCTGAGCGTGATGGTTTGTTTTGCGCCAAGATTTTCGGCCCTATCAAGGATTACGAATGCTTGTGCGGCAAATACAAGCGCCTCAAGCACCGTGGCGTGATTTGCGAGAAGTGCGGCGTTGAAGTCACGCAGGCCAAAGTGCGCCGCGAGCGTATGGGTCATATTGATTTGGCTGCACCTTGCGCGCACATTTGGTTCTTGAAATCCTTGCCATCGCGTTTGGGCCTCGTGCTCGACATGACGCTGCGCGATATTGAGCGCGTGCTTTACTTTGAAGCATATGTAGTGACCGATCCCGGCATGACGCCGCTGAAGAAATTCAGCATCATGACGGAAGATGATTACGATGCGAAGCTCAAAGAGTACGGCGATGAGTTCCAAGCCAAAATGGGCGCAGAAGGCATCAAGGAATTGCTCGCTGGTCTAGAACTAGATGTTGAAATTGACAAGTTGCGCAACGACTTGACGGGCTCTGAGCTCAAAATCAAGAAGAATGCCAAACGCCTCAAGGTCATGGAAGCGTTCAAAAAATCAGGCATGAAGCCTGAATGGATGATCTTGCAAGTGCTGCCAGTGTTGCCGCCGGATTTGCGTCCGCTGGTGCCGCTGGATGGTGGCCGCTTCGCGACGTCGGATCTGAACGATCTGTATCGCCGCGTCATCAACCGCAACTCGCGTTTGCGTCGTTTGTTAGAACTCAAAGCGCCGGAAATCATTGCACGCAATGAGAAGCGTATGTTGCAAGAGTCAGTGGATTCGCTGCTCGATAACGGCCGCCGTGGCAAAGCCATGACGGGCGCTAACAAGCGTGCACTGAAATCTTTGGCCGACATGATCAAAGGCAAGAGCGGTCGTTTCCGCCAAAACTTGCTGGGCAAGCGTGTGGACTACTCCGGTCGTTCCGTGATTACCGTGGGCCCAACGCTCAAGCTGCATCAGTGCGGTTTGCCTAAGCTCATGGCGCTTGAATTGTTCAAGCCGTTTATCTTTGCTCAGTTGGAAGCTCGCGGTATCGCGACGACCATCAAAGCGGCGAAGAAAGAAGTCGAATCTGGTACGCCAGTGGTGTGGGACATCTTGGAAGAGGTGATCCGCGAGCATCCAGTGATGCTCAACCGTGCGCCAACTTTGCACCGTTTGGGTATCCAAGCTTTCGAGCCGATCCTGATTGAAGGCAAAGCGATTCAATTGCACCCGCTCGTCTGCTCAGCATTTAACGCTGACTTTGACGGTGATCAGATGGCGGTACACATTCCGCTATCGGTGGAAGCGCAAATGGAAGCGCGCACTTTGATGCTTGCATCGAACAACGTGCTCTTCCCTGCGTCTGGCGAGCCATCCATCGTGCCGTCGCAAGACGTGGTGCTGGGCCTGTACTACGCCACACGTGAGCGCACCAATGGCATCGGCGAAGGCATGACCTTCACTGATTTGGCCGAGCTGGAGCGCGCATTGCAAGCGGGCGCTGTCGAGATCACTTCTCGTATCAATGTGCGTTTGGTGGAATTCACCAAAGACAAAGCCACTGGCGAATTCAGCAGTAGCGTCAAGTTTCGCTCCACCACCGTGGGTCGCGCTTTGCTCTCTGAGATTTTGCCAAAAGGCTTGCCTTTTGAGAACATCGATAAAGCACTCAAGAAGAAAGAAATTTCTCGCTTGATCAACACGTCGTTCCGCAAGTGCGGCTTGAAAGAGACTGTGGTGTTTGCCGATAAGTTGCTGCAAAGCGGCTTCCGTTTGGCCACGCGCGCTGGCATCTCGATTGCCATTGATGACATGCTCGTTCCTAAAGAAAAGCACACCATCATTGCGAGCGCGGAAAAAGAAGTCAAAGAAATCGCCAACCAGTACGCATCTGGTTTGGTGACGGCTGGCGAGCGCTATAACAAAGTCGTGGACATTTGGGGCAAAGCTGGAGACGAAGTCTCTAAGGTGATGTATGCCCAACTCTCGAAAGAGAAGACCACGGATCGTCATGGCAAAGAAGTGATGCAAGAGTCGTTCAACTCCATCTACATGATGGCTGACTCTGGCGCGCGAGGCTCTGCTGCTCAGATTCGTCAGGTGGCGGGCATGCGCGGATTGATGGCCAAGCCCGATGGCTCAATCATCGAAACGCCCATTACCGCCAACTTCCGCGAAGGCTTGAACGTGCTCGAGTACTTCATCTCCACCCACGGTGCGCGTAAAGGCTTGGCCGACACCGCATTGAAAACAGCGAACTCCGGGTATCTGACCCGCCGCTTGGTGGACGTGACGCAAGACCTCGTGGTGATCGAAGATGACTGCGGTACGCAAAACGGCCAAGTCATGCGCGCGATTGTTGAAGGCGGCGAAACCATCGAATCCCTGCGCGACCGTATTCTCGGCCGCACCGTGATTGACGATGTGATTCACCCTGAAACGCGTGAAGTGATCGTGCCTTCT
>JANMFP010000164.1:0-2658 GCA_031378135.1 Variovorax sp.
GGAAGAGAGCTGGGACAAGGCAGAAAAGGCACTCGCAGAAGGCTTGAAAGCCAGCGGCTGCGATTTTGAATACCTGCCAGGCGAGGGCGCTTTCTACGGCCCGAAAATCGAATACACGCTCAAAGATGCACTCGGCCGCCCGTGGCAATGCGGCACGATTCAGGTCGATCCCAACTTGCCTGAGCGCTTGGATGCAGAGTATGTAGACAGCGACGGCGAGCGCAAGCGCCCCATCGTGCTGCACCGCGCCATCGTCGGCAGCTTGGAGCGCTTCATCGGCATCTTGATTGAGCAATACGCAGGCGCTTTGCCCGCATGGCTCGCCCCCACGCAAGCCGTGGTGTGCAATATCACCGATCCGCAAGCCGAGCACGTGGGCAAAGTAGCAGCGCAACTACGCGCCGCCGGATTGCGCGTAACCTCCGACACACGCGGCGAAAAAATCACCCGCAAAATCGCCGAAGCCGCCGCACAAAAAGTGCCCTACATCTTGGTGATGGGCGACCGTGAGGTAGAAGCCGGCACGATTGCCGTGCGCGCTCGAGGCGCAACGCAGGGGACGGTGATGCCGGTGGCGGAGGCTGTTGCGTTGATTCAGAAAGCGATTGCGGAGAAGGCTTGACCATCCGTTCGCCCTGAGCGTATCGAAGGCTGGCAGCAAAAAATGGGGTCAGATCACAATTCAAGACAACAACCTACCCGGCGCGAATTCAAGCCCAGCCGAAATTGTGCTCTGACCCCATTTTTTGCGGTGCACGCCAATGACTTCATTTTTGCGAAGATGGTTTGAGCGCGATGCGTTTCACGCCAACTTTTGCACCTGCGTCGTACCATCGTGCATTTGCCATACAAGTTTTTTGAAAACACACGCGATTGCGACGCGGGCAATCTGGAGTTTGTCTCCGCGCGCCTTCCAAAAAATTTCTGATTCAAACGCCCAATGGTTTCCGCTGAGTAGATGGTTTGCTCAGGTTTGCGCAGAGAGAAAGCTTAGGCATCACCGAGGGTGTGCTATGCGGTGGTAGCGATCATGGCGTCCGTTTCTGGGCAGGTTACGCTGAACGAGGTATTGAGCTCACCGCATGCGTTCGAAATTCTTGGATCTTTTCTGAATTTGGAAACCACGATTTAGGTAGCATTTCAAACATATTGTCTGCGTGGTACAAAAGAAAGAGATGCTCGTCTTCTTTCAGCTTGGCGTAATGGCTCCAAGGTCTTCGAGACGATCCAGTATCGCTTTTGGCCTCTACATATTCGGCATCCCAAGAGTAGGTGAACTGGCTCGCCAAATCTTTCCGTTGCGCATGGTTCTTTTTTACAAAACGGGGCAAATAGAGATTGGCAAAGAGGCATTCGCTCATGAATATACCTACTCCAGCACATAGCATCAAGACACCAAACTGCCTGTATCCAACGATCAACATTGCGGTACCGCATGCACAGATGAGGAAGACAAGAATTTTTAACCACTTGGCTGCCGACTTGCGATGAAGCCGTTGAGCCTGAAGATAGTCGGTGACTGAAATATTGCCGCTGATCATTGAGAAGCCTGATGTAATTTGTTGTGCAGTGCTCTAAGCATACAAGTAAGCTTGATGATGAATTTGCGCACATGACTATCCCACCAATCCTTCAAGCAAGACCATTAGGCCGCTGAGTCAAAAACCTGTGGGCAATGGCGCGCAGCACGACCCGTAGCGCGCCAAGCGCGTGAACGCTTGTTTGTAAGAGATGCGCTATGAGCCGGGCATCGCGAGCTTCTAGCCTTGTTAGTAACGGCTAACCATGCTATAATTTAAGGCTCTCTCGGGATCATCCGGGAGAATAACTCAATCATGAGGTTCTTATGTACGCGGTCGTAAAAACCGGTGGCAAACAATACAAAGTTGCTGCCGGCCAAAAATTTAAAGTAGAACAGATCGCTGCGAACATAGGCCAAGAGATTGTGCTGGATGAGATTTTGGCTGTCAGCAATGGCACCGATCTTCTCATTGGCGCACCTTTGGTCCCTGGCGCAGCAATCAAAGCCACTATCGTGGCGCAAGGCAGGGGCGATAAGGTCCGCATCTTCAAGATGCGTCGCCGTAAGCACTATCAAAAACGTCAAGGTCATCGCCAGAATTACACCGAGCTGTTCATTGCGGAAATCGCAGACGGCAAGGGCGGCATCATGAAAGCAGAATCTGCTGTTGTGATTCCTGTGGCGCAAAAAGCCGGTCGTGACGATATTGAGATCATTGAAGGCATTGGCCCGAAGATCGCAGCGGTATTGGCCACCAATGGCATCACGACATTTGCTAAGTTAGCAGATACCAAAGCAGACGCCATGACCGCCATGCTCAAAGCATCCGGTGGTCGCTTCTCTTTGGCCAACACAGCGAGTTGGGCAGAGCAAGCCGCTTTGCTGCGCGATGGCAAGATGGAAGAATTCAAGAAGCTGTGCGACGAACTCGTCGGCGGCGTCAAGAAATAAGGAGCTTGTGAAATGGCACAGAAAAAAGGCGGCGGCTCGACGCGAAACGGCCGGGATTCCCAGCCAAAAATGCTCGGTGTGAAAGCTTTCGGTGGTGAACTCATCACCGCTGGCGCGATCATCGTGCGCCAACGTGGCACCAAGTTCCACCCCGGTGTGAACGTGGGCATCGGTAAAGATCACAC
>JANMFP010000580.1:0-13152 GCA_031378135.1 Variovorax sp.
GGCCGTGGCAATCGCTTGCAAGCCCGCCACACCCACGCCGAGAATCACCACGCGCGCTGCCTTGATCGTGCCCGCAGCCGTCATGAGCATGGGGAACAGGCGGCCATAGGCATTGGCGGCCAGCATCACGGCTTTGTAGCCTGCGATATTGGCTTGTGAAGACAGCACATCCATGCTCTGCGCGCGGGTGGTGCGCGGCGCGGCTTCTAAAGCAAAGCCCGTGATACCAGCCGTGGCCAACCGTTGCAAGCCCTCCGCATTGAAGGGCTCGAGCATACCCACCAGAGCAGAGCCGCTTTTCAAATGCGGCACTTCCGCTTCAGTGGGCGCGCGCACTTTGAGCACTAGCTCACAAGCATAGGCGCTCGGTGCATCCGTGATGTGACAGCCCGCTGCCTCATAAGCGCTGTCGATCACGCTAGCTGCCACACCTGCGCCTGCTTGCACATGCAAACTATGACCTTGGGCAATGAGTTTCTTGGCCGTTTCAGGGGTGACGGCAACCCTTGTTTCCCCCGCCAAAATCTCTGCGGGCACGCCGATGCGCATGGTGATCTCCTCAGCTTGTTTGTTAGAAAGTATTCGTTGACGTGCAGCTTACACGAGTTTGCTCTGCTCAAGGACGATAGGCAGATATCTCTAAGACATTATCGGAATAAACAATTCTGGCTTGCGCATAATCACGGCAATGAACACATCACCTAAGGAGCGCTGGCATCCCAGCGTCACTGTCGCTGCTATTATTGAGCGCAATGGCAAGTTTCTCTTGGTAGAGGAGCACACCCCTGAGGGCCTGCGGCTCAACAACCCAGCCGGGCACTTGGAGGAAGGGGAGAGTTTGATCCAGGCCTGTGCCCGGGAAACCTTGGAAGAAACAGCCCACCCGTTCGCACCCACAGCGATGGTGGGTATCTACATGAGCCGCTTCCAGCGCCCCCTCCTCAATTCATCCTCCGGGCAAGACATCACTTATTTGCGCTTTGCTTTTTGCGGCCAGATTGGCGAGCTCATCACAGGCCAAGCGCTAGACGCAGGCATCGTGCGCACGCTTTGGCTCACCCCCGATGAGATTCGCGCCAGCCATGCACGGCATCGTAGCCCCCTGCTTTTGCGCTGCATGGAAGATTATTTACGGGGCCAACGCTTGCCACTTGAAAGCTTGGTTTCAGACGCGAGCATTTGGTCAAACTATTAGTGTCAAACGGTGCCATGAGTCGGTGCCAAGCGCAGAGGCAAAAAAACGGCCACACGAGGTGGCCGGGGAAACCTGTTTGCGTTAAAGCATCGAGGCACCCGCTCAGGGAGGAAAAGCGGGGAGCGCAAAACGCCCATCAGTAATTTAGCAAAGGCATACGGCCACGACAAGATCGTATACACTTTGCGAGTGTGTAAAAACAACGAAATTTAGGCTGCAGGTGCGTTTTTAGCCTCGAATAAGTCACATAAACGACAGGCGCTGCACTCTTTTTGCAGACATTCACTGTCGTATGTATGAAATTGGCTTGACTGGACAAAGATTTTCCCAACTTTGATGTGGCCACGCCGTCGTCAGCCATGCCTCACAATATCTGCATGACGACTCGCTTTCAGACCTCTTTTCCCGCCACTCGGCCGCGCCGCTTGCGCCGAGATGTTTTCACCCGCAACCTCGTGCGCGAGCATTCGCTGACAGCGCACGATCTGATTTATCCCGTTTTCATATTGGATGGCCAGAATCAGCGTCAAGCTGTGGCTTCCATGCCTGGTGTTGAGCGGTTGAGTGTGGATCAGCTCCTAACCGTGGCGCAAGAATGCGTGGATTTGGGCATTCCGGTGATGGCTTTGTTCCCCGTGATTGATGCCAAGCTCAAAACGCCAGATGGCCAAGAGGCTTGGAACCCGCAAGGCTTGGTGCCCCGCGCCGTGCGCGAGCTTAAAAAGCATTTTCCAAATTTGGGCGTCATGACTGATGTCGCGCTCGATCCGTTCACCTCGCATGGGCAAGACGGCTTGATCGACGAGACAGGCTATATATTGAACGACGAGACGACTGCGCTGCTTGTCAAGCAAGCGCTGGCACAAGCTGAGGCTGGTGTGGACATTGTTGCGCCGAGCGACATGATGGATGGCCGAATTGGCGCGATTCGCCAAGCGCTAGAAGCGAAGGGTTTTATTCACACCCGGATCATGGCCTACAGTGCCAAATACGCCAGCGCTTTCTACGGCCCTTTCCGTGATGCGGTGGGCAGCGCGGCGAACTTAGGCAAAGCCGACAAAAAAGTTTATCAAATGGATCCCGGCAACAGCAACGAGGCGCTTCGCGAGGTAGCACTCGATATTGCAGAGGGCGCGGATATGGTGATGGTCAAGCCCGGCATGCCGTATCTGGACATTGTGCGTCGCGTGAAAGATGAGTTTGCCGTGCCCACGTTTGCTTATCAGGTCAGCGGCGAATACGCGATGCTCAAAGCGGCGGCACTTAACGGCTGGTTGGATCATGATGCCGTGATGATGGAATCGCTGCTGGCTTTCAAGCGGGCAGGCGCGGATGGCATCTTGACTTACTTTGCGTTAGAGGTCGCTCGCAAGCTACGCGCTTGATGGCCAGCGTGATGTCAAAAAAATGAGTGCCACGCTCATCACCGGGCTGATCGCCTGCATCTTAGTGTTTTGGGCGCTGGGTGCTTACAACCGCTTGACGCGGCTGCGCGCGCAAGTTGCACGCAGTTTGCAAGCACTGGCTTCTAGCTGGCAAACGCAGGCCCAAGCAGTAGGCCTGCGCCTTGAGCAGTATGCACAGGGCCGCGAAACAGAATCACAATGGGCTTCGCTGGATGACGACGCGCTGCGCTGGCGGCCGCTCACGCTATCTGCCCGCCAATTCTTGGCTTGCTTGGCCGTGTTGCAAGCCAAACCGCAGCAGATTGCAGCGCTGGATGATGTTTCTTCAGTGAGGGCTGCGCGTGATATTTTCGAAGCCAACTGGCAGCGCCTGCAAAACGAGCAAGCTGATTTAGCCGGGACACCTGTGCCACCCGATTTGCAATTGCTCTGGGCGCAGCACGAGCCAGTGGCACTAGAGCGCCTGCGTGATTACAACCAAGCGGTGGCAACCTACAGACAAGCCATCCATCAATTCCCTGCGGTGGTCTTAGCCTGGGTGTTTGGCTTTGGCGAGACGGGTGAGTTGGGCTAGTCTCAAATGGCAAGCTCAAATGGCAAGTTGTAGCAGGCAAACAAGCATAAGCAATTGACTTTTCTATCGTAGAAACCAGTATGGTTTTCTGCAAGCCCCGGCGATAATCTACACAACACATCGCACCAACACATCGCACAAGGAGCCTATTTTGAAATTCAAAGCTTTATTTTTTACCACTGCGCTGGCCGCAAACTTAGCGACAAGTTTGCTCGTCACGGCTCAGGCTCAAGACGTGCAACAACTCAACATCCGCAGCTTGGCCGCCACTTGCGCCAACTGCCACGGCACAAATGGCAAAGCAGTGGAAGGCTCCGCGGTCGTCACACTCGCAGGTATGCCCAAAGATTACATCGTTGCTCAGATGAAAGCCTACAAGGAGGGCACGCGCCCTGCCACGATCATGCATCAGCTGGCCAAAGGTTATTCCGATGCGCAGATCGAGCAGATCGCCACCTACTTTGCCGCCCAGAAAAAATAAGGAGCACACACCATGATTGCCCGCAGAAATTTCCTTCAGTCCTCCGCTGCTCTTTCTATGCTCGGCATGGCCGGCTGCGCCAGCACGCCGAGCGAGCAAGCGATTCCATCCAAAGCACGCGTTGTCGTGGTTGGCGGTGGCTATGGCGGCGCGACCGCTGCTAAATATGTGCGCCTTTTGTCTGATTACAAAATTGACGTGGTGCTGATCGAGCCGAATGATGCTTTCGTCTCCTGCCCCATCTCCAACCTCGTGGTCGGCGGCAGCAAGCAAATCAAGGACGTGACCAGCGCTTACGGCGGTTTATCCAAGAACCACGGCGTGACCATGGTCAAAGACATGGTGACCGATATTGATGCCACGCGCCGCTTGGTGACGCTGGCTCGTGGCGCGCAAATTGGCTACGACAAACTCATCGTTTCGCCCGGCGTGGATTTGTTGCTCGGCAGCATCGAAGGGCTGCGCGAAGCCAGCGATTCTGGCCAAATTTTGCAAGCTTGGAAAGCCGGCGCTGAGACAGTGGCACTGCGCAAACAGCTCACCGACATGGCAGATGGCGGCACATTCGCCATCACCATCCCCGTGGCGCCATATCGCTGCCCCCCCGGCCCGTACGAGCGCGCTTGCCAAGTGGCTTGGTATTTCAAGCAAGCCAAGCCAAAATCAAAAGTGTTGATTTTGGATGGCAACCCAGATGTCACGTCCAAGGCTGCTTTGTTCAAAAAAGTGTGGGCAGATCAATACAAAGGCATCATCGAGTACCGTGGCAACCACAACGTGACCGCTGTAGACGCAAAAACCGGCACGATTAAATTTGATGTGCAAGACGATGTGAAAGCCCAAGTGCTCAACGTGCTGCCCGCCATGCGTGCAGGCCGCATCGCCGTGCAAACGGGCTTGAACAACCAAGCCAACAACCGCTGGTGCGGTGTGAATTATCAAAACTTTGAATCGACTGCCTCGAAGAACATTCACGTGCTTGGCGATTCGATCCAAATTGCACCGGGCATGCCCAAGAGTGGCCACATGGCCAACAGCCATGCCAAAGTGGCCGCTGCGGCCATCGTGGCTGAACTCTCTGGCTGGGAAATCAACGCCGCACCGATGCTCACCAATACTTGCTACAGCTTTGTGAATGACAAAGATGTGGTGCATGTGGCCAGCGTCCATGAATACGTGGCGGCCGAGAAAACCTTTAAAACAGTCGCCGGCTCTGGCGGCGTGTCATCGATCGATCTCAAATCCGACGTGACACAGTTAGAGGGCGTGTATGCGATGAACTGGGCGCAGAATATTTGGGCTGACACCTTAAGTTAAGCAGCTCACACCTTGAGTTGCGGGAGTGAGCCACTACACTTGAGGTGTGCTCACCCCTAAACCTGCCCCAAAATCCACCGACACTTCCGCCGCGCGCGTGGTGAAAACCATTCGCTTGGCATCGCCCAAGCCTTCAAGCCGTTTGGGCAACAGTACTGATTCTCAAAATGATCAGCCCTCATCGAGGGGCATGGCCAGCGTACGGCCAACGCCCACCACGCTCGCGCATCAACTCCAGCAGGTCGCTAATTTTTTAATAGCACTGCGCGCAGGAAATTCTTGGGCTACAGCCCAATTCGATGTAGACAACGCACAGCGCGCAGGCATCCAAGCCATCACCTTCGCCGTGCTGCGGCATTTGGGCGAAGGGCATGCTTTGAAGGCCATGCTGGCGCCTAAAAAGCCCGTTCCCGCTGCAGATGCCTTACTCACCGCCGCGCTGGCTTTGCTCTGTGCTCAAGATTCAGACAACCCGCCACCCGGTGCGGTGTATGCGGATCATGTGATCGTGAGCCAAGCGGTGGAGGCCATCAAGCTGCAGCATCATTTGGCGGCGCAATCGAGCTTCATCAACGCCTGCCTGCGCCGCTTTCTGCGCGAGCGAGGCGCTTTGATGCAAAGCCTGCGCGGCAATTTAGAAGCGCAGTTCAACCACCCGCTGTGGTGGGTGCGCCAAGTGCAGCGCGATTGGCCAGACCATTGGCAAGCCATTTTGAATGCCAACCGCCACAGCGCGCCACTTACATTGCGAATTAATGAACAAAAAAGCTCAGTAGCCGGCATGGAATCTGCGCTGAATGCTACTGAATTTATAGCTAATACGCAAATGCAAGCCGTAGCGCACAGCGGGCTAGAGTTATCTCGCAGCCTGCCCGTATCGCAATTGCCGGGCTATGAACAAGGCTGGTTTTCCGTGCAAGATGCCGCCGCACAGCTGGCTGCGCCCATGCTGCTGCAAGCGCTTGAAGAACAACAAACGGACAAGCCTTTGCGCATCCTGGATGCCTGCGCCGCACCGGGTGGCAAAACCTCACATTTGCTCGAATGGGCGGCTGCGCGAAACATGGCCGTTGAAGTGATCGCGCTTGATATGGATGCGCAGCGTTGCGAGCGCATCGAAGAGAATTTGAAGCGCTTGGATTTGAAGGCACGCATCGTCGTGGCTGATGCAGCCGACGTATCGAGCTGGCACGATGGCCAAGCCTTTGATGGCATCTTGCTGGATGCTCCCTGCACGGCCAGTGGTATCGTGCGCCGTCATCCTGATATACCTTGGTTGCGCCGAGATAGCGATATCAGCGGTCTCGCAGAGCAGCAAAAGCGTCTCCTACAAGCCCTTTGGCCACTCCTGCGCCCAAATGGCGCGATGCTGTACTGCACCTGCTCGGTTTTCAAGGCCGAAGGCTCGCTGCAGATCGAAGCGTTTGTTGCGCACCACACTGATGCCCAGTCTTTGCATGCTCCGGGCCATTTGTTGCCGATAAAAAGCGCGATGACGAGTCCCATGCCCGAGAATTCATTAGGTGGGCACGACGGATTTTTCTACGCATTGCTGCGCAAGCAGCCCTAAGCACCTCGCTTTGCAGCTTCGAGCTTGGCTGCTGCATGCCTTGCTGGCCTGTTTTGCTATTTTCTTAGCAGCCTCTGCATTTGCGCAGAACACCACCGATGTGAACAATGTGCGTTTGGAGCAAACGCCCGAAGGCATGTTTCTGAGCGCCACGATGCGCTTTGAGCTGCCCAGCGCCGTTGAAGATGCCTTGCTCAAAGGGATTGCCGTCACCTTCGTCGCAGAAGCGCAGGTGCTGCGTGACCGTTGGTATTGGTACGACAAAAATATCGCTACAGCAACCCGCAATGTGCGTCTTTCATATCAACCCCTGACTCGCCGCTGGCGCATCAGCGTGCTGGGCAACGACGAATCCGCAAGCGGCGCCAGCCTCACGCAAAGCTTTGACAAGCTCGCCGATGCGATTGCCGCCGTTCGCCGTATTTCGCGCTGGAAAATCGCCGAGGGAACTGAAATTGATCAAGATTCGCGCCACAATATTGATTTTCGATTCAGAATCGATACCGCTCAATTGCCACGCCCGATGCAAATTGGCATCACTGGCAATGCGGATTGGAACATCTCGGTGCAGCGCAATTTCCGCCCTGAGGCGCGCTAAAGTTCAGTGAACACAAGAGTTACGCCATGCGCCCCCAGGTAGCCCAAGATTCTGTGCTCGATTCGTCTCTGGGCGATTCGCAGAGACGGCAAAAGCAAAGAAACCGCAGCTTGCGCTGGCTCGTTACCTTGGGCGCAGTGGCCATGTTGGCTGTGGCTTCTGTTTTGGTTTTTTTGCTCGCGCTGGCCACCAACAACCAAACCCGCTTTGAGCAATATTACGAGCGTTTGCTCTATCTGAACATTGGCGTGGCCGCAGTGTTTTTGGTCGTGATCTTGTGGGCAGTGTGGCGCTTGGTGGTGCGATTACGGCAAGGCCGATTTGGCAGCCGCTTGTTGCTCAAGCTTGCTGCTATTTTTGCACTCGTTGGATTTGTGCCCGGCGTGTTGATTTACACCGTGTCTTATCAATTCGTATCGCGCTCGATTGAGAGTTGGTTCAACGTGAAGGTGGAAGGCGCGCTCGATGCTGGCCTCAATTTAGGACGCGGCACGATTGAATCCCTCTCCAACGGCTTGGCCAGCAAAACGCAAGCCGCAGCTCAGCAGCTGAGCGAGACTGCGCTGATCGGCCCCTTGGCCATGGAGCGATTGCGCGAGCAAATAGATGCCACGGATGTGATTGTCTGGAGTGCCTCGGGCCAAGTGATTGCAAGCGCGGGCTTGTCGCGCTTTGTGCTCTCACCCGAACGCCCAAGCAGCGCGCAATTTCGCCAAGCGCGAAGTTCGCGTGTGGTCAGCCAAGTCGAGGGCTTGGATGAAGCAGCAGAAAAAACGACAACGCCTGGCAATGTGCGCATCAAAGCCTTGGCCATGGTCACCAGCGCCAGCATCGGTCAACTGGGGCTTGGCTCGCTCAATAACGACGTACGCTTTCTGCAAGTCACGCAGGCCGTGCCCGGCACTTTGGTGGCCAATGCTTTGGCTGTGCAAGAAGCTTACAAGGAATACCAGCAGCGAGCTCTAGCGCGCGATGGCCTGCGCAATATGTATTTAGCCACGCTCACTTTAAGCCTCTTCCTCACCATGTTTGGTGCTGTATTGCTGGCTGCCGTTTTGGGCAATCAACTCGTGCGGCCGCTTTTGGTGCTGGCCGATGGCGTGGCGCAAGTGGCCGCTGGTGATTTGCGCCCCAAGGCTGCGCTTCAAACCCGCGATGAATTAGGGGGCCTCACGCGCTCTTTTGCGCAAATGACACAGCAATTGTCGGATGCGCGCACGCAATTGCAAAGCAGCTTGGGGGCACTTGATGCTTCTCGCTCAAACTTACAAACGATTTTGGATAACCTCACCGCTGCCGTGATCGTGCTCGATAGCGAAGGCCGCATTGTGCAAGCCAACCCAGGCGCCACGCGCGTGCTGCATGCGCCGCTTGCCGCGCACATCGGCCAGCCCCTGTCTAGCATGCCCAGCTTAAAAGATTTTGGCCTGAATGTAGATGCGCAATTCCGCGAGTTCTTTGGCGAGCGCAATAAGCATGCCGATCATTGGCAGCATTCGTTCGAGCTAGGTGGCCAAACAGGTCTGCAAAGTTTTGCGGGCAACGACAACACCACCAGCATCATCGCGCGCGGCGCGGCCTTGCCCGATGGTTTGCGCCTTTTGGTGATTGACGATATCACCGAGGTCGTCTCTGCACAGCGATCTCGCGCTTGGGGCGAAGTGGCGCGCCGGCTTGCGCATGAGATCAAAAATCCACTCACACCGATTCAGTTGTCTGCCGAGCGCATGGAGATGAAGTTGCTCGATAAATTGAGCGCGCCGGATGACGCCTTGCTCAAGCGCTCAGTAAAAACCATCGTCGATCAAGTCGATGCCATGAAGCGCTTAGTCAACGAATTCCGCGATTACGCCCGCCTGCCTAGCGCAGATTTAAAGCCAGTCGATCTCAATGCATTGGTTCAAGACGTGTTGGCTTTGTATGCGCCAGAAAATTCCATTGTGCCCGTCACTTGCACACTCGATCCAGCATGCAAACCCATCTTGGGCGATGCACAGCAGTTGCGCCAAGTGATCCACAATCTCTTGCAAAATGCTCAAGATGCCAGCCTCACTGCCTCCAGCGGCTTGCTGGCGGAGCACATTGGTCGCTCACCGCAGGTGGAGATCAGCACGCGATTCAACCCCACCAGTTCAAGAGTACGCCTCGTCGTGCGAGATGCAGGCACAGGCTTCGCGCCGCATATTTTGCAACGTGCTTTTGAGCCCTATGTCACCACCAAATCACGCGGTACAGGACTCGGTCTGGCCGTGGTGAAGAAAATTGCAGATGAACACAGCGCGCGGATTGAACTGAGCAATATTCAAAGCAACCCCAACGACTCACAAATGCTTACACAAAGCATGGATAAACCGAGCCCGCAGGTGGTGGGCGCACAGGTCAGTCTGTCTTTCCCTGTGGTGTAATACGCACGTCGCAAATCTGCCACAGGCATTTCCCAAGGGCAGAAAGCAAGAATAAGCAGACAGACAACATGGCAAATATCTTAGTGGTTGATGACGAGCTGGGGATCAGGGATCTCCTGACTGAAATCCTGACCGACGAGGGGCACAGCGTCGATACGGCGGATAACGCAGCGCAAGCTCGCAAAGCGCGCGCAAGCAGCCAGCCTGATCTGATCTTGCTCGATATCTGGATGCCCGATACAGATGGTGTCACATTGCTCAAAGAATGGTCTGCCACGGGTTTGCTGACCATGCCCGTGGTGATGATGAGTGGCCACGCTACGATTGATACCGCTGTCGAAGCCACAAAAATCGGCGCGCACTCATTTTTAGAAAAACCCATCACGCTGCAAAAGCTGCTTAAAGCCGTGAACGATGCCTTGGCAAAAGGCGAGCGCCTCAAAGCATCTGCCCCTGCCGCGCAAACCAAATCCGCCGACCTCACCGTAGAAGCCGCGATGACAGGCGGTATGAATCTGCCCATGCCCGTCGACATCGGCCCGCAAGCGATTCAGTCTTTCAGCATGGATCAGCCTTTGCGCGAAGCACGCGATGAATTCGAAAAGGCTTATTTTGAATTCCATCTCTCCAAAGAAGGCGGCTCCATGACTCGCGTGGCTGAAAAAACCGGCTTAGAGCGCACCCATCTTTATCGCAAACTCAAGCAACTTGGCGTGGATATCAACCGCAGCAAACGAAGCACCTGATTTCTCCGCAGCCGCGCCCAAAACTCTGGCTGTGCATCAGCTATAATTTAAGGCTCAGCAAACAAGCTGAAACGGCCCGGTAGCTCAGTCGGTAGAGCAGAGGATTGAAAATCCTTGTGTCGGTGGTTCGATTCCGCCCCAGGCCACCAAATACAAAAGCCTCAGCATCTAAATGCTGGGGCTTTTTTCGTTGTGGGCTTTTTAGTCGAGTAGCGAATCCCTCAGACCACAGCAAGCCTCTCTTGATGCCCTACGATTTGCAGTTTCACCTGAGCAGGCGCTGTGCCGCCTAAGGTGTTGCGGGCATTCAAACTGCCGCGTAGAGATAGCACGTCATACACATCTTTTTCTACGCTTTTGTTGAAGCTTTGCAGTGTCTCCAGCGGCAGATCGCTCAAATCTTTGCCGCTTTCGCTGGCGAGCTTGACGGCGTGGGCGACGACTTCATGGGCGTCGCGGAAGGGCAGGCCTTTTTTGACGAGATAATCGGCCAGGTCTGTGGCTGTAGCGTAGCCTTTCAAAGCTGCGCGCTCCATGGCTTCTGGGTTGACGGTGATGCCGCCTTGGCGCGTGCCGTCTGCGCCGAGCTGCCCGCCCATCATCTCGGCAAAAATGCGCAGTGTGTCTTTGAGCGTATCCACCGTGTCGAATAGCGGCTCTTTGTCTTCTTGGTTGTCTTTGTTGTAAGCCAAGGGCTGGCCTTTCATCAAAGTGATGAGGCCCATCAAATGCCCAACGACGCGGCCGGTTTTACCGCGCGCCAGCTCAGGCACATCGGGATTTTTCTTCTGCGGCATGATGGAGCTGCCGGTGGTGAAACGGTCTGCAATTTTGATGAACGCAAAATTTTGACTCATCCAAATGATGAGCTCCTCGCTCAAGCGGCTGATGTGCACCATGACGATGGATGCGGCGGCGGTGAATTCGATGGCGAAATCACGATCGCTCACGGCGTCCAGACTGTTTTGACACACACCTTCCATACCCAGCGTTCTGGCCACGCGCTCGCGATCGAGCGGATAGGTTGTACCAGCGAGCGCGGCGCTTCCGAGTGGAAGGTAGTTCACGCGCTTGCGCACATCTTTCATGCGCTGCGCATCACGCGCAAACATTTCCACATACGCCAGCATGTGATGCCCAAAGCTCACAGGCTGGGCCACTTGCAAATGCGTGAAACCGGGCAAGATCACATCGATATTTTTCTCGGCCACGACGAGCAAGGAGCGCTGTAGTTCAGCAAGCAAATCCGAGATCATATCCATCTCGCCGCGCAGCCACAGGCGCACATCGGTAGCGACTTGATCGTTGCGGCTGCGGCCGGTATGCAATCGTTTGCCCGCATCGCCCACGAGTTGCGTGAGGCGCGCTTCAATATTCAGATGCACATCTTCTAAATCAAGCTTCCATTCAAACGCACCACTCGCAATCTCGTGGCGTATCGTGCTCATTCCGCGCTGAATAGACGCATGATCCGCTTCAGAAATGATGCCTTGCGCAGCGAGCATTTCCGCATGCGCGAGCGAGCCAGTGATGTCGGCTTCCCACAAGCGCTTGTCAAAAAAAACACTGGCGGTGTAGCGCTTAACGAGATCGCTCATCGGTTCAGAAAAGAGCGCCGACCAGGCTTCAGACTTTTTATCGAGTTGGTTCATAGGAAGTGTGTGGCAAAAGGGCTGGCATACTGCAGCTTGATAGATTCCGTTTGATTTTATTCGCCCCAACCCATCCGCTCATGGAAACCCGCTTTGGCACGTCTCAACTAGATGCTTTGGCATCCCAGCCGGCTTCGCGCGATCGGCCGCAGCGCAGCGTGGCTTCTGCACCAGACATTTCTGCCATGCCACAAGCTGAGCCCGTGCTGGTGTTTGATGCCTGCCATGTGGGCGTGATTTTGCGCACGGTGCTTTCTGTTGAGATGCTCATGGCGGTCGGCGCGATGTTTGCCACAAATGATATTTTGAGTTGGTTTTCCTTGCTGGCCATGCTCACTGGCGCTGCACTGCCAGCCGCTTTGCTATGGCTGGTGGTGGCCTGCGCATGCAAAAAACCACTGCAGAAGCTGTCGCGCTTTCTTCAATGGGCCAGCGGCATAGTTTTGGGCGGGGTGGCAGGCTTGTATGGCTGCGCCTTGTTGGTGTGGGTGGGCTTTATTACCCATCCACCTTGGATCGCAAGCATCGTCTCCGGCGCGTTGATTGCTGCGGGCTTGGTGGCAGCGCTGATCTGGCGCGCTCAGCAGCGCGCGCCCGCAAGCGCCACAGCGCGTCTTGCGGAGCTGCAATCGCGCATTCGGCCTCATTTTTTGTTCAACACCCTCAACAGCGCGATTGCGCTCGTGCGCGCAGAGCCTGCCAAAGCAGAGATGCTGCTGGAAGATTTGAGCGAGCTGTTTCGCAGTGCGTTGATCGATCAAGGCGATGCTGTGCCTCTGCAACAAGAGATCGAATTGGCCAAGCGCTATTTGGCCATTGAAGAGGTGCGCTTTGGCAAACGGCTGCGGGTCGATTGGGCGGTTGACCCAAGCACCTTACAAGCGATGCTGCCGCCGCTGCTCTTGCAGCCCTTGGTAGAAAATGCAGTCAAGCATGGCGTGGAGCCGAGCGCCAAAGGCGCTGATGTGAAGATCAGCGCTCAGCGCAGAGCCGGTGTGATCGTGATCAAAATCACCAACACCGCACCCGGCGGCCAAGGCCAAGCGGGGCATGGCGTGGCACTGCAAAATGTGCGAGATCGGCTGCATTTGCTGCATGATGTGCAGGCGAGTTTTCGCTGCACTTGGGTCAATGGCATTTACCAAGTGCGAATGGAGATACCAGCATGATGTCATTGAATGTGATGGTGATCGATGATGAGCACCTTG
>JANMFP010000202.1:0-2945 GCA_031378135.1 Variovorax sp.
TCAGCCTCACGCGCGTTGCGTTGACCAGTGGCGGGCAAATCCAAATCGCGATCAGCGGCACGGCCATCACAGCCGGCACAGTCGTCAATACGGCCACCGTCGCCCTGCCCGCAGGCTTTACCGATCCCACGCCATCCAACAACCTCGCCACCGCGACCACGAGTATCACCACACCCAGCGCAGATTTGTCCATCAGCAAAACCAACAACGTGAGCACCGTCACCTCCGGCGGCGTGACGGCCTACACCATCATCGTAGGCAACGCAGGGCCGTCGAACGCCAACAATGCGGTGGTGGCCGACCCCGCTGCCGTCGGCTTGCTCAAACTCTCGGTCAGTTGCTCAGCCCAAGGCGGCGCAGCTTGCCCACCTAGCTTGAGCACCAGCACCTTCCAAAGCGGCATAGCGATGGCCACTTTCCCAGCAGGCAGCACGCTCACCTTCACACTCAATGCGCAAGTGACAGCCAGCAGCGGCAACGTCACCAACGTAGCTACCATCACCCCGCCATCAGGCACGATCGCCAGCACGCCCGGCAACAACAGCGCTACCGATGCAGATGCTGTCGTGGCCAGCCCCGTACGTGTGATCTCTGCGGCATCGATTTGCCCAGCCGGTAGCACGGAGCAAATCGTCAACCTCTTGTCCAACAGTAATTTTTCAGACACATCGCTGAGCGTCGGCGCCAATGTGATTCAAGGGGCCAGCGATGTTTACCCCCCTGACACCCGAGTGGCCATACAAAGCGGCGCGAAAAATTATGTCGGAGGTGTGGTCATTCAAAACCCATTCCCTGGCGATGTGGCGCGCAGCGTAGCCGCCACGTCTAACTGGCTCTATAGCAATGGCAACACCACGGGCGCCCCATATCGGATTTGGTCGCAGCCTGTGAGCGGCTTGACACCTGGTCGCACCTATCAATGGCTCTACTATGGCTCCAATGCCTTGGCTTCTGGCAACACATCAGCCACTGATCTGCCGCAAATTGAGTTCAGAGTTGTCACCGGCACGAGCACGGCTACGGTTGGCACTGCAGACAGCTATGCCAACGAAGCAGCCGGCACGACCGACACTTGGACGCTGCGCCAGCGCACTTTCGTGCCCAGTGCCAGCGCGGTCACACTCCAGTTATGGGACACAGTTGTCGGCGCAACGGGTGATGATTTTGCAAGCACGCAAATTCAGCTGCGCGAATGCCGCCCCAGCGCCGATGTATTTGTCACCAAGAGCAATGGTGTGAGCCAAGTGCGTGCCTTGGGCACGACGGTCTATGTGATCACTGTAGGCAACAATGGCCCCGGCGATGCAGACAATATCAACGTCATCGACCCAGTCGCGAGTGGCCTGAATAAAACCGCCGTGACCTGTCAAGCCGATGGCATAGGAGCGGCTTGCCCGCCTTTGGTCAATGTGTCGGGCTTTGAAGGCGCAGGTCTGCTGATCCCTACGTTGCCCGTGGGCACGACTGTGATCTTCACCGTGAATGCCTCAGTCACAGCGCTGAATGGCTCAGTCACCAATGCGGTGAGCCTCACTCTGCCCGCGGGCTTGACGGATGGCACGCTGACCAACAACAGCGCCAGCGACACCGACAATGTGCTCGGCGCAGCAGCCATCAGCATCACCAAAACCAACAACACCACCACTTTAGTTGCAGGCAGCACGACGAGTTACACCATCACGGTCAACAACGCTGGCCCCTCGAATGCCAGCGGCTCCGTGTTGCGCGATCCTCCTGCGCCGGGCCTCTCCTGCACTGGCCCAGCAGTCTGCACGGCCAGCGGCGGTGCGAGCTGTGGGGCTCCCAGTGTGCCACTGGCTACGCTGCAATCAGGCTTCACGATTCCCAGCTTCCCATCGGGCGGGCAATTGGTGCTCACGCTGAACTGCGGCGTGACGGCCACGGGGCAGTAAAGCGTTTTGAGAGCCGATTTTTAGAGCGTTTTAGCCCACTGGCCGGCATAAAATAAGCGCTGAATGCTATTGATTCAATAGCATTCGGTGTGACTCATTCCGTTTCTCAATTATTTCTAGGCTTGGGCAGCAGCGACGACGACAGTGCTTTAGCACGGCTAGGAGCTGCAACGACGCATAGGAATGATTGAGAGACGGGGTCACATGTACATGCCACCGTTGACGTGTATCTCTTGGCCAGTGATGTAGCCCGCGCGAGGGCTGGCGACAAAAGCAACCGCGTGAGCAATGTCAGCGGGTTTGCCCAAGTGGCCAAGAGCAATTTGGCCGAGCAAGGCTTTTTGTTGCTCTTCGGGAAGATTCGCCGTCATGTCCGTCTCGATAAATCCGGGGGCGATGCAGTTGACTGTGATCTTGCGGCTGCCTAGCTCGCGAGCGAGCGCGCGGGTCATGCCCGCCAAGCCAGCTTTAGCCGCCGCGTAGTTGGCTTGGCCCGCATTGCCAGAAGCGCCCACCACGCTGGTGATATTGATGATGCGGCCATAGCGCTGCTTCATCATCGGCCGCATGACGGCTCGGGAAATGCGAAACACGGCCTTGAGATTGGTATCCAGCACGGCATCCCAATCCTCGTCTTTCATGCGCATGGCCAGCGTGTCGCGCGTGATGCCCGCATTGTTCACGAGCACCTGAATGCCGCCGCGCTCTTTCAAGATGCTGTCAATCAAGGCATCCGACGCAGTGGCATCGTTCACATTGAGCACCACGCCTGCAATGCCTGCAGCGGTAATCTTGGCTGCGCCTTCGGCGGTGGTGGCTGTGCCAATCACAAACATGCCTTGGTTTTTTAGCTCCTGCGCAATCGCCGCGCCAATGCCGCGCGTGGCGCCGGTGACGAGGGCGGTGTGTTGTTCTGTGGGGTTAGTCATAGCTGTTTAAGATTTGAAGAAGGGAATTTTGAACGCAGAAGACGCAAAGGTTACGCAGAGAACGCAAAAAAGAAATACAAAATTGGATTAAGGCAGCTTCATT
>JANMFP010000211.1:0-2227 GCA_031378135.1 Variovorax sp.
CCCTAAAGAGCCGTTCAAGACCAGGACGTTGATAGGTCAGGTGTGGAAGCGCAGTAATGCGTTAAGCTAACTGATACTAATTGCTCGTGCGGCTTGACCCTATAACTTTGACTGTGAAACAGATTAAAGTATTGCGGTTGATCGCAATCGAATACGTAAGACACCAAGCATTCACTTGGATGGTCTGCTGCTGATATAACTCTATGAATTGGTTGTGTTGATTGCTGCCAAGCAATAATCAACATGACGCCAAGTTATGCCTGATGACCATAGCAAGTTGGTCCCACTCCTTCCCATCTCGAACAGGAAAGTGAAACGACTTAGCGCCGATGATAGTGCGGATTCCCGTGTGAAAGTAGGACATTGTCAGGCTCTTATACAGAAAACGCCCACTCGAAAGAGTGGGCGTTTTTCTTTGTCCGGATGAAAGACATTTTTCTTCAAAGCTGCATTGAATCAGCGCTTTGAGCTGAACTGCCTGAATTTTTAGTCGCAATTAATGATCAGATCGTCGATTTGTGAGGCAGCCTTCGACCGCTCCAAATCAGTGAGCAGGCTTTGATACCAAATATCAAATGGTTGATCATGGAAAAATCGCTGATGCAAAATAGTGAAATAGGGTGTTTGTTGAGCCCATCGATAGAGCTGCTGCCTTGTGCAGCGCTGCCATTCGAGTAATTTGTATTTGAGCAAGACTTTTGCACCGTAGTTTGCATGCCGAACAGGATCTTTGATGAATTTATCCAAACGACTACGCGCACGAGACAGCGCTGCACATGCATCAGTAAACACCAGACCATGTCCTGGTATCACCATGTGCGGTGCTAGACGTTCAATCAAGTCAAGTGTCAAAGCTACTTCATCAAACGCGCTTTCGCCTTCGAGCTCTTGGAAAACAACACCGAACCCGTTCTCCCATAATGCATCAGCAGAAATGAGAGTGCGTGATTGTGGCTCAAATAAGATCACGGAATGTGCATCATGACCTGGCGCAGCATGAATCTCCCAAAAGCGAGTGCCTAATTGAATGCTTGAACCAGGAAACAATAGACTATGGTGCAAAAACCGTGGGCAAAGTTGCCCTGTCGGTTCGTAAGAAAGCGCCTGTACATCCCAACGAGCAACTTCGCTTGCGTGGCCAGGTGGAATATGCAAACGAGCTGCAGGGTAGTCTTCAAGAAGTGATGCATTACCACCACAGTGATCACTGTGCAAATGCGTGTTGATAATAGTGCCAAGCGTGCGGCCTTGAAGCGCGGAGCGGATCAAGTAGCGAGTTTGCTCTGCATGCGTGCAATAACCAGTATCGACGACAGCGGTGTGATCGCCGTGAGTAAATACGATGCTGTTGCTAGACAGCCAACCACGCTCTAGCACCGTGTAGCCAAGTGCCGCAGGGGAGTTTTCTTTCATAAATAAAGAATAAAACTCATGCTAGCCGGCAAGAAATATGCATCGGATGCTACTGGTTTAATAGTGACCGGTAGTAGCAAATTATTTTGCACTACGCAATTCGCGGCGCAAAATTTTGCCGACGTTGCTCTTCGGTAGATCATCCCTGAACTCGATATATTTCGGAATTTTGTAGCCAGTGAGATTTTGACGGCAGAAGCTCATCACCTGGTCTTCCGTCATGCCTGAATCATTTTTCACCACAAATACTTTGATCGCCTCGCCTTGCTTGGCGTCTGATACGCCCACTGCTGCACATTCGACCACGCCAGGGCAGAGGGAAATCACATTCTCTAACTCGTTGGGGAAAACATTGAAGCCGCTCACGATGATCATGTCTTTCTTGCGGTCAACAATCTTCGTGTAGCCGCGCTCATCCATGATGCCGATATCGCCGGTGCGCATGTAGCCATCAGCCGTGAAAGCTTTTTCGTTTTCTTCAGGCTGTTTGTAGTAACCCACCATCACATTTGGGCCTTTGATGCAAATCTCTCCAGATGCGCCAATGGGCAAGCTGTTGCCATCGTCATCTTTGATCGAAATATAGATACCCGGTAGAGGCAAACCGATCGTGCCCGTAAATTCTTTGTTAGTGACGGGATTGTTGGTGCCGATTGCACAGGTCTCACTCATACCCCAGCCTTCAACCATCGGGCAACCCGTGGCTTGCTGCCAATGCTTGGCTGTGCCTTCTGATGCTGCCATACCGCCAGCTTGTGAAACACGCAACTGACTCCAATCCACCGACTTGAACATCGGGTGTTGAAGCAATGCG
>JANMFP010000219.1:0-6534 GCA_031378135.1 Variovorax sp.
AGTTGGCAGTTAAATCCGCGCTGTTGGCCGCCGCCTTCATGGCTTGTAGATACTCGCTGACGAGTGGAATGCTTGGTGAATACGGATAAGGCATGACTTGACTGATCACGACACCGCGCGCGTCCTTACCCAACTCTGTGATCAGTGCTTGTGTGCCAACGAAAGAGACGTTGTAGAACGTGCCGCCAAAGCCTGATTTGCGCGCTTCGCGAATGAAAGCGGCGCAGGCTTTGTAAGCACCGATTTGTACGATGGATTCTGGCTGTTTGGCCAAAATATCTGCCACCGCTTTTTTCACATCAACCGTATTGCGTTCTACCGTGCCAGTAGATGCCGTGCTCAAATTCAAGGTCTTCAAAGCACGTTCCACACCTTCTAGGCCAGCTTTGCCATAAGCATCATTTTGATAAAAAACGGAAAATTTCTTGATGCCAATCGCAGCGGCTTGCTTCACGATGGCTGCCGTTTCATCGAAATAGCTGGCACGCACATGAATGACATAGCGGTTAAAGGGTTCGCGCAATGATTGTGCGCCAGTGAAAGGTGCGAAAAACGGTGTTTTTGCGGCGATGGCTAGCGGCAGGGCGGCTAGGCTGGTGGGCGTGCCGATGTAGCCAAACAAAGCAAAAACATTGTCGGAGAGGAATTGCTTGGTGTTGGCGGCGGTTTTCTCGGGTTCATAGCCATCGTCTAAAGTGCGCAAATCAATGTTGCGGCCATTCACACCGCCTTTGGCGTTCATTGAGTTGAAATACAACTTGGCACCTTCTCGAAATTGAATGCCCAATTGCGCTGCTGGCCCTGTCAAGGGTGCTGATTGACCAAGCACGATCGTGTTATCGGTTTGAGCGAAAAGCGGTGATGTGATGCTGGTGGCCAAAGCTACAGCGGATATGAGAGCGTCTCGGCGTGTCGTCATGGTTTTTCCTGAAAATCAATGGGTGTTGATGCAAGACGCGGATATTGACATTGACTGATCAAAACGCAAGCAAGACACTGTCAGATCTGACAGTCATGGGATCTGATGGTCATTGAAGCGCTTTAACCATGGAATCAACCCAAGCGCGTCTTAAATGAGCAGGGCTTATCATCGTGTGATCAAAGGCATGCCTGCCTGTGTTATTGCCCTAAATCGTCCATGATTACAGCTGCACAGTCCCTTAGTTCCTCATCGTATGTGCGCGGCGCATGCCCGCATGATTGCCCGGATACGTGCAGCTTGATCACCGAAGTGAAAGACGGTGTGGCTACGCGTGTGCGCGGCAATCCTGAGCATGCGCACACGGCGGGCGCGCTTTGCGCCAAGGTCAATAAATATACCGAGCGTACTTACCATCCCGAGCGCTTGCTGTATCCCATGAAGCGTGTTGGCAAGAAGGGCGAGGGCAAGTTTGAACGCGTTTCTTGGGAAACGGTTTTGAACGATATTGCTGAGCAATTGAAAAAAATAGCTGCGCGTGATCCGCAGTCCATCGTTCCCTACAGCTATGCCGGCACGATGGGTTTGGCGCAGGCCGAAGGCATGGCCGCGCGGTTTTTTAACAAGCTTGGCGCATCGTTTTTGGATCGAACGATTTGTTCGTCTGCTGGCACAGAAGCTTTGGTGCACACGCTGGGCGGCAAGGTAGGCATGAAGGTGGAGTTTTTCGCGGAATCCAAACTCATCATCATCTGGGGCAGCAACTCCATCACGAGCAATTTGCATTTCTGGCGGCATGTGCAAGAGGCCAAGCGGCTCGGAGCGCGGGTGTGGTGCATTGATCCGCGCAAGAGCGAGACGGCAGAGAAATGCCACGAACATATTCAATTGCTTCCCGGCACAGACGCTGCTTTGGCGCTGGCCATCATGCATGAGCTGATTAACAATGATTGGCTGGATCATGATTACATCGCGCAGCATACGCTCGGCTGGGAGAAGCTCAAAGAGCGAGCTTGTGCTTGGAATCCAGAGCGTGCCGCAAAGGTTTGTGGCGTGCCAGAGACGCAAATCGTTTTGCTTGCGAAGGAGTATGGTGAGGCAGCCCAGCGCGGCGAGCCAGTTGCGATCCGCTTGAACTATGGGATGCAGCGGGTGCGAGGCGGTGGCAACGCGGTGCGAGCGGTGGTAAGTTTGCCCGCACTGGTGGGCGCGTGGAAGCATCGCGCGGGCGGTGCACTGCTTTCTTCTTCTGGACAATTTCCCGTGCAGCGGCAAGCCTTGTTTCGCCCAGATCTGTTAGCAGGAAAAACACCGCGCACCATCAATATGGTGACGATTGGCGATGATTTGCTGCGCGAATCATCTGATGAGTTTGGTTCAAAAATTGAAGCGCTCATTGTCTACAACAGCAATCCAGTCGCCGTTGCGCCTGATTCCTCCAAAGTGGTGCAAGGCTTTGCGCGTGAGGATTTATTCACGGTTGTGCTGGAGCATTTTCAAACGGACACTGCCGACTATGCCGACTATTTGCTGCCCGCCACCACGCAGCTAGAGCATTGGGATGTGCATTTGAGCTATGGCCATACCGATGTGCTGCTCAACAAGCCCGCGATTGCGCCGGTGGGCGAAGCAAAGCCAAATACAGAAATCTTCCGCATGCTCGCCAAACGCATGGGCTACACCGAACCATGTTTTACAGATGACGACGAAACCTTGTGCCGCGCAGCGTTTGAAGGCCAAGTGAATTTCGATGCGCTCTTAAAAGATGGCTTCGCCACACTGCACATCCCCGATGCGCCGTTTGCACAAGGAGGTTTCCCCACCGCCTCAGGCAAATGCGAATTTGAAAGTAAGGTGTACGGCATTCCTGACCATTTGCCCAACTACGAATTGCCCAGAGCGAATGGCTCATACCCATTGGCCATGATTTCCCCACCCGCCCGCAATTTCCTCAATTCCACCTTTGTCAATGTCAAAAGCCTGCGAGATATGGAAGGCGAGCCGCTCTTAGAAATCTCTGTGCGAGATGCAGCCGCCAGAGGCATCTCGGAGGGAGCAATCGTCAAAGTCTTCAACGATCGTGGCGCGTATCACTGCAAAGCTCACATCACTGAACGCGCACGATCTGGCGTGGTCAACGGCTTAGGCATCTGGTGGCGCAAGCTTGGGCTTCGCGGTACGAACGTGAACGAGCTCACCAGCCAACGCCTGACCGACATGGGCCATGGCCCGGTGTTTTACGACTGCTGGGTAGAGGTAGCAATACAGGAATGAATGATGCCGTTTTTCAAGCGAAATCGATGGTTAGCCGGCGTATTTACTGCACTAACAGCTATGCTTTTGGTAGCGGTTTCACTGTCGGGTTGCAGCAACTTAGGCTACTACTGGCAAAACACCCAAGGCCATGTGGCGGTGATGAATGCGGCCAAGCCGGTGCAGGAGTGGCTGAGCGATGAGGCGGCATCGAAAAATCTCAAGGCGAAGCTGGAGCTCTCGCAGCGCATTCGCGCATTCGCCTCGCAAGAGCTGAAATTGCCCGATAACGCAAGCTACACGCGTTATGCAGATTTGAAGCGCAGCGCCGTGGTGTGGAATGTGGTGGCGGCGCCGCCGTATTCTTTGCAGCTGAAGAATTGGTGCTTTGCCGTGGTGGGTTGTGTGAGTTATCGCGGGTATTACTCGGAGGCAGATGCTCGCACCGAGGGTGAGCGCGTCAAAGCAGAGGGCATGGAGGTGAATGTGTACGGCGTGCCGGCTTATTCCACTTTGGGCTATTTGAATTGGCTGGGCGGCGATCCTCTGCTCTCTACGTTTATTGGTTATCCAGAAGGTGAGCTGGCGCGGATGATTTTTCATGAGCTGGCGCATCAGGTGCTCTATGTGAAAGACGACACGATGTTTAACGAGTCTTTCGCAAGCAGTGTCGAGCGGATTGGCGGCAAGATGTGGCTTGATCAAAAGGCTTCAGAAGCAGCGCGAAAAGAATATGCGGAGTTAGACCATCGCCGCAAAGAGTTTCGTGCGCTCACGATGCGTGCGCGGGCACGTTTAGAGCTCATTTATAAGCGAAATCGCGATCTAGCCGGCAAAGAATATGCGCAGAGTGCTACTGAATTAATAGTGAATCAGAAGCAAGCTGCGATGCAGCAATTGCGCGATGAATATGCGCAGCTTAAAAGCAGTTGGGGTGGCACATCTGCTCAGTACTCAGGTTATGACCGATTCATCGCGCAAGCCAACAACGCAAGCTTGGGCGCACTGGCTGCTTACGATGATCTCGTGCCTCAGTTTGAAGCGGCGTTTGAAAAGCAGGGCAAAGATTGGCAGCTTTTCTATGATGCGATCAAAGCCATCACGCCATTGCCCAAAGAAGAGCGCCGCGCTGCGTTGGCAAAGCTTGCACAAACTGCATATTTGGCAGAGCCTGTGACAAAATAGATTGATCTTTGGAGAGACATATGCCCGATATCAAAATTTCTCGTACCCATGTGCTGGGTTTGGCTGAGGCTCGCAAGATTGCCTACAAGTGGGCGGAAGACGCCGAGAAAAAGCTCGACATGGAATGCACTTATGAAGAGGGTAAAACTTCTGACGAAGTGCAATTCAAGCGCAGCGGTGTAGATGGCAGCCTAAAAGTAACTGCAACAGGGTTTGATTTGCATGCCAAGTTGGGCTTTTTGCTCGGTGCATTCAAAGGCAAAATTGAATCGGAGATTGAGAAAAATTTGGATGCGTTGTTGGCCAAGAGTGCAGCACCTGCCAAAAAAACTGCGCCTATGAAGAAGGCTTGAGGCGCACGTTCGCCACTGCAAAGCGAGCGCGGGTTCGCGATACAGAAAAAATCTATTGATTTTTCGGATCAATAGATTTTTTCTATTTTCGGCATGAAAATGTTTGAGTTTTCATTTTGGTGATGAGTAGCTACAGTTGATTTCTTCTTTCAAGGAGTTATTCATGAGTGTCTCAACATCCACTGCCTCTTCTGGTCAATGCCCTTTCCACGCCGCAGGCGGTGCTCGCGCTACACACGGTGCGCAATCCAATGCACAGTGGTGGCCCAATCAACTCAATCTTTCCATCTTGCATCAACATCAGAGCGTCTCTGATCCGATGGACGAAGGTTTTAGCTACGCCGAGGCCTTTAAGAAACTTGACTACGCCGCCCTTAAAAAAGACATGGCTGCGCTGATGACGCAATCGCAAGACTGGTGGCCTGCCGACTATGGCCACTACGGCGGCCTGTTCATCCGCATGGCTTGGCATGCTGCTGGCACGTATCGCACAGCCGATGGCCGAGGCGGCGCGAACACCGGCAACCAGCGCTTTGCGCCGCTCAACAGCTGGCCAGACAACGGCAACCTCGATAAAGCTCGCCGCCTGCTGTGGCCGCTCAAGCAAAAATATGGCAACGCGATTTCATGGGCAGATTTGTTCGTTCTCGCTGGCAATGTGGCGATGGAAACCATGGGCTTCAAAACCTTTGGCTTCGGCGGTGGCCGTGCCGACACTTGGGCACCTGAAGAAGATATTTTCTGGGGCGCTGAGACCGAATGGCTCGCCACCAGCGACAAGTCCAAAGGCCGCTACACCGGCGAGCGCGATTTGATGACGCCGCTGGCCGCCGTACAAATGGGTTTGATTTACGTGAACCCACAAGGGCCCGATGGCAACCCAGATCCTTTGCTCTCGGCCACAGATGTGCGCGAAACTTTTGCACGAATGGCGATGGATGATTATGAAACAGTCGCTTTGGTCGCTGGTGGCCACACCTTTGGCAAGATGCATGGCGCAGGCGATCCTGCCTTGGTGGGTGCAGAGCCAGAAGGCGCGCCGATGGAGGAAATGGGTTTCGGCTGGATCAACCAACACGGCACAGGCAAAGGCGGTGACACCACCACCAGCGGCTTTGAAGGCGCGTGGAAACCCAATCCAACGAAATGGGACATGGGTTACTTCAAAGTGCTTTTCAAATACGAATGGAAGCAGGTCAAGAGCCCGGCTGGAGCGATCCAGTGGCAAGCGCAAAACGTGGATGCAGACGACATGATTGTGGATGCGCACGATCCGAGCAAAAAGCATCCGCCGCACATGACAACGGCCGATCTCTCGCTGCGTATGGATCCTGCCTACGAAAAAATCTCGCGCCACTTTTATGCCAACCCCGATGAATTTGCCGATGCCTATGCACGTGCTTGGTTCAAGCTCACGCACCGTGATATGGGACCGAAAGCCTTGTATCTCGGCCCTGAAGTGCCAGCCGAGGATTTGATTTGGCAAGACCCGATACCACAGGTGAAGCATCCATTGATTGATACGGCAGATGCCAAAGCGCTCAAAGCCAAGATCATGGCCAGCGGTCTGTCGGTCAGCGAGCTGGTCTCGACCGCTTGGGCATCGGCCTCCACTTATCGTGGCTCAGATCGCCGTGGCGGCGCGAATGGTGCGCGCATACGACTTGCGCCACAAAAAGACTGGGAAGCCAATCAGCCTGTGCAATTGGCCAAAGTGCTCAAGGCGCTTGAAGCGATTCAAGCTGAGTTCAATAAGAGTAGCGCAAAGCAAATCTCGCTCGCAGATTTGATCGTGCTCGCGGGCAATGCAGCGGTAGAAGCCGC
>JANMFP010000273.1:0-9874 GCA_031378135.1 Variovorax sp.
GTTTCTAGAGTTCGTCAAAGGCGCAGAGATCATCATTCACAACGCGCCGTTTGACGTGGGCTTTTTAGATGCCGAGTTGCAACGCGCTGGCCACCCCAAATTCAGCACCCACGTTGGCAAAATCACCGATTCCTTGGCCATGGCCAAAGAGCTCTATCCCGGCAAACGCAACGGGCTGGACGCGCTCTGCGAACGCATGGGCGTGGACAATTCCAACCGCACCTTGCACGGCGCGCTGCTTGACGCGCAGCTTCTTTCCGAAGTTTACATCAACCTCACGCGCGGCCAAGATGCGCTCTTGATTGACAGCCATGCCGCAACCAACAGTAGCGGCACGGGCGTATTGCAAGCTGATTTCTCCAAGCTTGACCTCATCGTTTTGCAGCCTAGCGAAGCGGAGCTCGCGGCGCATGAGGATGTGCTCAAGCAAATTGATAAAAGCAGTGGCGGGAAAACGGTGTGGCGTGTTTTCGCTGCGGTGTAAATACGTAACGTAATTTTCGGAGCTAACAACTCATGACCCGCGCCACACTGACAACCCGAGGAAGACTCACAATTCCTGTTGAAATTCGTCTTGCTATGAAGGCAGTAGCGGGTGATCGAATTGAATTCATTGAAACAGCACCTGGCTGTTTTCGAATTCGCAACATACGATCAAAGTTGGGCGGCGTTATAGCTGTATCTTCGAAAAGCAAGCCGCATTGACACCTGTGGATCAAAAGATGCAATCGCTCCTCGATAAACACATCCTCCTCGGCCTCACAGGCGGCATTGCTTGCTACAAAGCTGCGGAGCTTTGCCGGGCGCTGATCAAAGAGGGGGCGACGGTGCAGGTGGTGATGACTGAAGGGGCGGAACAATTCATCACGGCGGTGACGATGCAGGCGCTCTCGGGGCGAACGGTGTACACGAGCCAGTGGGATGCGCGGCAAGAGAACAATATGCCGCACATCAATCTATCGCGCGAGGCCGATTGCATTTTGATCGCGCCAGCGAGCGCGGATTTTATGGCCAAGCTGTTGCATGGGCGGGCGGATGATTTGCTCTCGCTGATGTGTCTCGCACGGCCAAGAGATGATTCAGTGCAGGGCGGCGCAAAAGCTGTGCCGCTGCTGATTGCGCCCGCAATGAACCGCGAAATGTGGAGCCATCCGGCTACGCAGCGCAATTTGCAGCAGCTCGCCTCAGATGGTGCGCATCTGCTCGGGGTGGGCTCAGGCTTTCAAGCTTGTGGCGAAACGGGCGATGGCCGCATGCTGGAGGCTGCTGAATTGCTTGAAGAGGTGATTGCGTTCTTTCAGCCGAAGCTGCTAGCGGGCAAACATGTCGTCGTGACCGCTGGGCCAACTTATGAGGCAATTGACCCGGTGCGTGGCATCACGAATTTATCGAGCGGCAAGATGGGTTTTGCCATAGCGCGGGCGGCGCGGGAAGCGGGCGCTGAAGTCACGTTGATTGCTGGCCCCGTGCACGTGCCAACGCCGCGTGGCGTGACGCGCATAGACGTGAAATCTGCACATAATATGCTGGTAGCCGGCGTAAATGCTGCGCAGAGTGCTCATATATTTATAGCTTGCGCTGCGGTGGCCGACTGGCGGCCTGCAAACGCTGCGGATCAGAAAATCAAGAAAGACGGCTCAGGGCAAACGCCGCAATTGCAGTTTGTAGAAAACCCGGACATCCTCGCCACGATTGCCAAAAGTGATCGTGCGAAGCAGGGCGATTTGTACTGCGTAGGCTTTGCAGCGGAGAGCGAAGATCTAGAAGCTAATGCAACAGCCAAGCGCATCCGCAAAGGCGTGCCACTGCTGGTGGGCAACTTGGGCCCAAGCACCTTCGGGCAAGACGACAATGCTTTTCTGCTGGTGGATGAGAAGGGCGTGAAGCAGATTGAAAGAGCACCTAAGCTGCTACTTGCTAGGCTGCTGGTCTCTGAGATTGCTGCTCGCCTAGTCTTAAAAGTAAAGACCTAACTTTCAGAAAAATCGCAGGCCTGCTGGCTAAATCATCAGCCGAATCCTTCACAATAGCGGCATGATGAAGAAACCATTTTTTGAGACAAGCAGCCCCGGGGCTCAAAAGCTAGAAGCTTTGCGCGCTTTGTTTCCGCAGGCCATTGAAACCGATGCCGATGGCCGTATTCGTATCAATGCAGCGCAAATTCAAACGGCGATTGACCCTGCAAATGCTGCTACGCTAGGCGCGGAGGAAGATGGCTATGAGCTGCGCTGGGTAGGTAAGCGCGATGCATATCACCAAGCCTTTGCCGGCCACCAAAAAATTCTTCAGCCTTTGCCCGCTAGCAGCAAACACTGGGAGACCACAGGCAATGTGCTTATCAAGGGCGACAACTTAGATGCTTTGAAGCTTCTGCGCCAGAGCTACTTTGGCGCCATCAAACTCATTTACATTGATCCGCCCTACAACACCACGAGCGAAGCCTTTATTTATCGCGATGATTTCACCGCCAAGCAAAGTGAGGTGCTTTCGCAATTGGGCTACAGCGCCGATGCTTTGGAGTACGTGAAAAACATCTATGGCGCCCGCACCCACAGCGGCTGGCTCAGCTTCATGTATCCGCGCTTGCTCATGGCCAAGGATTTGCTGGCCGATGATGGCGTGATTTTTATCTCGATTGACGACAACGAACAGGCGCAGTTGAAGCTGCTCTGTGATGAGGTGTTTGGACAGGAAAGCTTTGCAGGAAAGTTTCCATGGAGAAAACGTACAGCAAAAAGTGATGTGCCTTACGGAATATCTCAAGATTACGAATGGATACTGTGTTACGCGAAAGCAGATTTTCTTGCAGGCCAATCGCATGAACGCAATTACTACACTACACCTGATTTCCCTAACGATCCTTGGCGAACCTCTGATCTGACGAAGCAAACAAAAGCCACAGATCGCGAGAATTCAGCTTTCGATATGGTGAATCCAAAAAACGGAACTGTTTACGAATTTAATCCAAAGCGTAGTTGGTCAATTACAAAAGATACTTTTCCGATGTATCTTGGTAAAAAGAAAATTGTATTTCCGGGAGATTACGATTTCTTAAATATTGAGCGCCCAGTATTTAGAGTATTTGAGAGCGAAGATCGCGAGAAGTCTTTGAAAAAGCACGGTAGTGAAGAACTTAAAAAAGCACTTTCAACGCTGCTACCTGAAAAATTTGTTGGCCGAAGTGAACATGGAAATAAAGATTTCTCTGCGCTTTTTGAATCTGAATTTTTTAGCTTCCCAAAGCCAGTCAACTTGCTAATGCATTTGATTGACTCCTGCTTGGGTGAAGACGATGCATGCTTAGATTTCTTCGCCGGCAGTGGCACCACGGGCGAAGCTGTGATGCGGTTGAATGCAGAAGATGGAGGTAGCCGAAAATTCATCTTGGTGCAAATTCCGCAGCCAATTGATGTGAAGAAACAAAAAGAGGCGCATGAGTTTGTGACCAAGACGCTGGGGCAGAGTGAGGCGACGATCTTTGAGATCACGGCAGAGCGCTTGCGCCGTGCAGGTGCGAAGATAGTAGCTGAGCTTGCTATCAAAAGAGAAGCGGCTGGTGCGTTACTGGCGGGTGAAAATGACCAAAATGATCTAAAAATTGACACGGGTTTTCGTGTTTACGCCCTAACAGATGATCCACACGCGCTGATTTTGCGCAAGCCATTACACGAAGCCACGCAAACCGATGTACTAGCCATGCAAGCAGCTATTACGACGCCGCAGCCTAGCCAAGCTCCGCAAATTTTGGCCAATTTGCTACTGGCTGAAAACCTGCCGCTCTCTGCTCAATTCGATGAGCTTGTGACAGGCGTAGTGTTTCAAGCCGAGGATGTGGCTTTTATCTTGCAAAGCGTGGCGCTTGATGCGTTGGTAGATTTGCTGCGTGAAGGCAAACGCGCTGGCCACCCCATTCGGCATGTGTGCGTGTATGCGCCCTGGATAGACGACGATAATTTCTTGCAAGGCATCAAAACCTTGCTAGAAGCCGAAGGCTACGGCGCAGAGAGCCTGCGCTTGCGCGGTTGACCTCGAATGAGCGATTGCGAGCAGCTTTTGCAGAATATGATGCAACAAGTATTTCGGATGACTTTTGGTTGGAGAGCTTTATGAAAATAATTATTGAAAATTTCGGCCCGATTAAAAAACGAACGGTGATTGAGCCTAAATTGCTGACTATATTTATGGGCGCGAACAACACTGGGAAAACCTATGCGTTGTACTTGCTCAATGCATTGCTCGATTCGCGCGTGACGAGCCATTTTTCTATCGCTAAATCTATTGCGCTTGATCTGGCCAAAGAAGGAAAGCATGCATTTCAGGTAAAAAAATTATGCGACACGCAGTCACTTGCCGCCGCCGGTGAAGCGATTTCAAAAGCAGTACTTCAAGTGCTGCCACAGTTTTTCGTAGCCGAACCAGATTTCTGCAATGAAACTAAATTAGCTGTGCAGCTCAATGAGCCTGAGTTTGAACAACGTGCAGTTATTGATTTCAGTGATGTCCCGCATTTATGGAGTGAGCGAAGCCTAGGCTGGCGCACATCTGGCGGGCAACTTGCTGAGGGTAAATTACAAGTATCCATAAGCGATGGCATGGTCATTTTTTCGCTGCAAGCACCACCACACTCACTTGAAAATAATCTTCAACCACTTGAGATGATTATCAATTCTTGGCTATGCGATTTTTATTTGCCAGAAAGAGCGGGGCGGGATTTTCTTTTGCCTGCAGAGCGCTCTGGCATCAATTTGTTTTTTCGAGAATTGAATTCGCGCCGCGCTGCATTGCTTCGGCATGTGACCAGTCAAACGCTCAACAGCGCTGAATTACTCAAGGACATTTTTGTTTCAAAATACCCCCAGCCGATACAAGACTATATTGAATTTCTACAAGAGCAGCCGGACTTGAAACGTCTTAAATCTGAGTTTTCTGATCTGGCGGATGGCTTGCAGAAAGATGTGTTGAAAACCAAATACAAGATTGATCGCAATGGAGATATCAGCATCCTCCCGCCAAAGTCGAATGGCGCAAATCTCGGCTTGCACTTAGGCTCCTCGACAGTGAAAACATTTTTCGGCCTTTGGTCTTATCTCAATCATGTGGCAAAGGCGGGTGACTGGCTAATGATTGATGAGCCAGAATTGAATTTGCATCCGCAAAACCAGTTGCTGATTGCCACTTTGCTTGCGCAACTTGTTAATCGCGGTGTTCGAGTTGTCGTTAGCACGCATTCTGATTACATGGTTCGCCAGTGGGGGAATTTGGCAATGCTTAGCCACAAGATTGGTCAGACAGGTCTCCAAGAGCTTGGCGAAAAGCTAGATTTGCCAGAGACAGCTTGGGTCAGCCCTGAAAAAGTTGCCGCTTATGAATTTGATGCTGGCACTGCCAAGGCTTTGGCTATCAAGCCGGAGGCGGGAATTGTGACTGAGCTTTTTGATGAGAACATTCAAAAGGTAAATCTTGCGACGCAAGAAATTTATTTTTCAAATCAAGAATAAGCGCTTGGACAGCCAATGACAGAACAAGACTATTTCAATGCACTTCATGATTTGCTTGAGGCCAAATTTATTGTTGCACCGACGCTTGCTGGCTCTAAATTTGAAATCAAAGAGGCCGGACAAGACAGCATGGTGGTGGATCCGAAAGGTCTATCAAGTTGCACTGCAATTTGTTTGGAAAAAAACAAAAGCGCAGTTTGGGTGACTTTTAAAGCGTTGCATCCTTATGCTCACAAAAAGTGTGATCGAATTTTTGTGACTTGGGACGCGGCGAAATCTCAGCCAGTGTATTTGCTTTGTGAAATGAAAAGCAGCCAGACGGCAGGAGCTTGGACGCAGCTACAGGTGAGTCTGGCATTTTGTCGTTTTCTGCATGAGCTAATAAGAGTCAATCGATCAACTTGCCCGCAGCCGCGCTGGGGAGCTTTGACACTGCACACTTTGCCTGCGTCTAAACAATTCAACCCACTTGCCTTTTACGCATGGCCTAACGCGGGTGAGCGTTCAGATTGCCCGCACATGAGAGTGTCTAGAAAATCAGGCGAGTTGCATCTCAAGCGGCTACTAGCTGGCCTACCATGACAGCTCAATTTCAATACACCCGCTTGGAGCACCAAGCCAAGGCGGTGCAGGCGATTAGCGATGTGTTGGCAGATGTGCGCTTTATTGCGCCTCTGGGTATCCAGGCCAATCCGCATTACGCTACGTTTGAAAACCGCGCTACGCTGGTTAACAACATTAACGCGATTCGAGCTGCGGCGGGCATTAAGCTGGGCGCAGTTGATGTGGCTACCACGCGCACGCCTGCGCTGAGCTTAGATGTGCTGATGGAAACGGGCACGGGAAAAACCTTTACTTTTATTGAAACGGTGCATCGGCTGCACCAGCAGCACAAGCTTTCCAAATTTATCATCTTGGTGCCGAGCAACGCGATTCGGCAAGGCACTTTGAAGAGCCTGCAAACCACGGCCGCTTTCTTTGCGCGGGAATACAACAACCAAAAAATCAATGTTTGCAATTATTCAGAGCGCACGGTGACTGGGTTTATCAACGCAGCCAATGCTGGCATTTCGGTGATGGTAGCTACGTTTCAATCGTTTGCGGGCGAGAAGAAGGTGATGAACCGGCGGGGCGTGGAGGCAAATTTGTTTGGCCATGCCAAGAGCTACATGGAAGCGCTAGCGGCGATTCGCCCGGTGCTCATCATTGACGAGCCGCATCGCTTCACGGGGAGTACCACGCTGGAGTATCTGGCTAAGTTTGACCCGCTGCTCACGCTTCGCTTTGGCGCAACTTTTAAAGACGATGATTTTCGCAATTTAATTTACACGCTCGATAGCTTGGAAGCTTTTCGCCAGCGCTTGGTTAAGGGCATCAGCGTAGATACGGTGGGCGCAGCCGATGCGGGTGTGCTAGGCGGTGCAGCGCAATCTTTATGCCTCCAAGAGGTGACGGGCAGTACGGGCGAGCGCGTAGGGCATGTGAGCTGCGCTTTACCCAATGGCGCGAAAGTGCGCGTGGCTTTGCAGGCTAAAGATAATTTGGGCGAGAAAACGGGGCTTGATGTATTGCGCGGCTATGTGGTGGAAAAAATCACCGCGCAGGAGCTGCTTTTTACCAATGACTTCGCGTTAGCGCTTGGGGAAGCGGCCAGCTACGGCATGCTGGCCGAGGAGATGCAGCGTGTGATTGTGGCGCGTGCAATTTCTAATCATTTTGAACGAGAAGAATATTTGTTTAAGCGCGGTATTAAATCGCTCTCACTCTTTTTTATCGATGCTGTGGCCAAATACATGCCGCAAGATGGGCGGCCTGCACAACTGCGAGAGCTGTTTGAACAAGAGTTTGCCGCGCAACTTGCCGCCATACTGGCCAAGCCAGCACTGCACCCACCTTATCGCGCTTATTTAGAGCGCACGGCAAACGATGTGTCGCGCGTTCACAAAGGTTACTTTGCTCGCTCACATAGCGAGAAAGGCGAAGAAGAGGCGATTCGGCTGATTTTGAAAGACAAAGAAGATTTGCTGTCGTTTGACACAGATTTGCGCTTTATCTTTTCGATGTGGGCGCTGCAAGAAGGCTGGGACAACCCCAATATTTTTACGCTGTGCAAGCTAGCGCCTAGCCATTCGCGCATCAGCAAGCTGCAGCAAATTGGGCGCGGGCTGCGCTTAGCAGTGAATCAGCAACTGGAGCGGGTGACGCTGCAAGATACGGAGTTTGATGCGATCAATGAGCTGGTGGTGGTGGTGCCCGAGAGTGAGGGTGATTTTGTAGAAGCGATTCAAAACGAGATCGCAGCAAATAGCTTGGGCAAGGTAGGCACTAAGTTTGACGATGCGTCTCTCGTGGCTTTTGGCGCAGCGCCGAGCACACGCGTTGCGCAGCGCGTGCTGGATGCGATGGTGGGCGAGCAGGTGATTGCACTGAATGACGTGAGCGGCCAAGCCACAATGCTGATGAGCCGAGAAGAATTTGGCATGGTGCGACAGAGCTTGCTGGCTCAGCTGTCTGGCTTGGCAGGCATGGAGGCAGAGCATGGCCAGCGTTTAGGTGCTTTCTTTGATGCTTATTTTGGTGGGTATTCGCAGATCAAGCGCAAAAGCGCGAATGCCGCCGTATTGCACCCGCGCCCGGAGCAATTTGCAAAATTTAAAGCGCTGTGGGAGGCGCTAAACCGCGATGCGGTGGTGCGCTATGAAATAGATTCAGAAGCATTGGTGCGCAGCATTCTTGGCAAAATAGAAAGCGATTTCAACATCACGGCGTTGTCAGTTCAGGTCAAGCGCACGGAGCATGTGCATGATGTGAATCAGGTTGAAGAGAAGACCAGCAATTACACGGTGAAGCCACATGCGCTTTACAGCTTGGCTGAATTTGTTCGAGAGTTGTCTCACAGCACAAAGCTGACGATGGCAACCGTAAGCGGTGTACTGGCGCAAATGCCTGCCGCGAAATTCGCGCTGATTGCGCAGAATGAAAACCGCGCCTTGGTCAAACTGCGTGATCTCATGGTGTGGAGCATTTACGAGCTGATCGTTAATAAAATCAGCTACGAGCTGCGTGAAGTGCGCGTCAAGACGGCGCTGACAGATGTGACCGGCGCTTTGCTAGAAACCATTCCTGCTAGCGCTTGTGGCGTAGAAAATTTTGCGATTGAAAATGCTGCGGTCAAACGAAAATCGTTGTATCGCGAAGCTTATATGCCAGTAGATAGCCAGGCTGAAAAAGGCACGGTCACGGAATCGACGGATGAGTGTATTGAGGTGTTTGCCAAGCTACCCAAGATCAATATCCCTACGCCGGTAGGCGCGTACAACCCAGATTTTGCGTATGCGCTTTCGCGCGCGGGTAAAGTGCAAGCGCTGTATTTGATTGTGGAAACCAAAGGCTATGACGCACAGAGCGAGCTGGGTCGTAAAGAGGCTTACAAAATCGACAGTGCGAAGCACTTTTTTAAGGCATTGCGCGAAAAAGGGGTAGATGTGCGTTATCACACCAAACTCAACCAAGATACTTTAGCGGGCATGATCTTGGCGCTGGATCAAACTGCTTGATCCTATGAATATTTTCAATTTTTAATTGTGATCCCATGAAAGTCGATATAAAAATCCTAGATGAGCGTCTAAAAAACAATCTTCCTGCCTACGCCACCGAAGGCAGCGCGGGTTTAGATCTCAGAGCTTGTCTCAGCGAGCCTTTAACGCTTCAGCCCAATGCTTGGCAGCTCATCCCAGTAGGCATTGCCATGTGGCTCAAAGACCCCGGATATGCAGCGCTGATTTTGCCGCGCTCAGGCATGGGGCATAAGCATGGCATTGTGCTGGGTAATTTGGTGGGGCTGATTGACAGTGATTACCAAGGCCAGCTCATGGTCAGCTGCTGGAATCGCTCGCCGACTGCGTTCACGATTGAGCCGCTGGAGCGCATTGCGCAACTCGTCATCGTGCCGGTGGCGCAGGCGCAGTTCAATGTGGTGCAGGAGTTTCCACCGACCGAGCGAGGCGAGGGCGGTTACGGTTCTACTGGCAAAAAATGATAGTAAGAAATAAAAGAGATCAGTCATGGCACGCGGTAAAAACAAAAAAGAAAAAGTCAAAGGCCCACAGCCTGATCCGAAAACGTATTTGATTGACTCGATCGACATTGAAGCGCAGGGTGTGGCGCGCAGCGAAGAGGGCAAGGTCGTGTTTATTGATGGCGCTTTGCCGGGAGAGCGTGTGAGCGCCGTTACCAAGCGAAGCAAAAACAATTGGGAAGGTGCGGATCTCGTTGCCATTCACAAAACCAGCAGCTTGCGCGTGAAGCCACAATGCCCGCATTTTGGTTTGCATGTGGGCGCATGTGGCGGCTGCAAGATGCAGCATTTGGAGCCG